>JAAZLP010000387.1 GCA_012799265.1 Phyllobacteriaceae bacterium
ACCAGTTCTGCACGGTGGAATACTTCACCTCCGCATCCTCGAGCGCCACGATCTCGACCACGGCGGCATGCAGCTGATGCTCGTCGCGCTTCGGCGCCGTGCAGCCCTCCAGATAGCTCACGTAGGAGCCCTTGTCGGCGATGATGAGCGTACGCTCGAACTGGCCGGTATTCTCGGCATTGATGCGGAAATAGGTCGACAGCTCCATCGGGCAACGCACGCCCTTGGGGATGTAGACGAAGGACCCATCGGTGAAGACCGCGGAGTTCAGCGTCGCGTAATAGTTGTCGGTGACCGGTACGACAGAGCCCAGATATTTCTTGACCAGATCGGGGTGCTCACGAACGGCTTCAGAGATCGAGCAGAAGATGATGCCATGCTTGGCCAGCTCTTCGCGGAAGGTGGTGACAACCGAAACCGAGTCAAAGACTGCGTCGACCGCTACGCCGGCGCCGAAAGGCGTACCAACAGATTCTGCAGCGCCCTGTACGCCAGCAAGAATCGCCTGCTCCTTGAGCGGGATACCCAGCTTGGCATAGGTCGCCAGCAGTTCCGGGTCCACCTCATCAAGGCTCTTGGGGCCGTTGAAGTTCTTGGGCGCGGAATAGTAGCTGATCGCCTGGAAGTCGATCTTGGGATAGTGGACCTTGGCCCAGTTGGGCTCTTCCATGGTCTGCCAGCGGCGGAACGCGTCGAGACGCCATTCCAGCATCCACTCAGGCTCGTCTTTCTTGGCAGAGATCAGGCGGACGGTCTCTTCGGTCAGTCCAACCGGGAAGGTTTCGGCTTCAATGTCGGTCTCAAAGCCATATTTGTACTTGTCGACGTCGAGGGCGAGCACCTGCTCGACGGTTTCCCGATCGATCTCTTCCTTGAGCGTCGGAATATCGTAGTCCGCCATAAGGCTTCTCCTTTTTGTCCCTCGGCGGGTCAAGGCCGCCGCGAACGCATTCAAGTCGTGGCCCTCAGGCCGCTTTCCCATCGCGCTTCTGGCGAGACAGGACTTTTTCGTAACCGTCAAGGAACGCCTCCGCGTCCGCTGCCGTAGAATTCCAGCCGAAGCTGACGCGCAGAGCGCAATCGGCGAGGTCGCGGGGGACGCCCATCGCCAGAAGAACATGGCTCGCGCCGACCTTGCCCGATGAACAGGCAGAGCCGGACGAAACCGAAAGACCCATCAGATCGAGGCCCATCATCGCCGTTGCGTTGCCAACACCCGGAACGGCGAAATTGACGACATTGCCGGCGCGCTCGGCCTTTTCGCCGAAGATCAGCACATCAGGCGCCATCGCCCGGAGGCCGTCTTCGACCTTTTGCGTCAGCGCTCGCATGGCATCCACGTCATAGCGGCAAGCTGATGCCGCAGCGCCGAACGCTGCGATCAGCCCCACTGACTCGGTACCGCCCCGACGCCCCTGTTCCTGGCCTCCGCCGGGAATGAGACGAACCGTATCGGCATGAGCTTTGACGAGCAGCGCACCGATTCCAGCCGCCGCACCGATCTTATGGCCGCTTATGGCCATCATGTCGGGTGCTGATGCTGCGAAATCCAGAGGCAGCTTGCCGCATGCCTGCACCGCGTCGATAAAAAGCGTGTGCCGCGTCGGACCGACCAGGGCGTTGATGCGGCCCATGTCCTGCACAACGCCGGTCTCATTATTCACCCAGTGCAGCGCAACGAGAAGGGTAACGCCCTCATCATCCGCGCGCCTCAGCAAAGCCGCCAATTGATCGAGATCAATGCGACCGTCCGTATCCAGCGGGATAGTCCAGCGCGGCAGGCCGGTGGCCTCCGCAGCCTTGAGCACGGCAGCGTGCTCCCCGGCGCTCAGCGCGATGGCGCCGGACGCGAAAGCCTTGGCGCCGCCCACAATTGCCTGGGTGATGGCTTCGGTGGCAGACCCGGTGAAGACGACCTGCTTGGGCTCGGCACCGGCGAGCGCCGCGACGGCACGACGTCCGGTTTCGATCATGTCGCGCAGGGCGCGGCCATGGGCATGGACCGAGGACGCGTTGCCGGTCAGGTCGAGCGCAGCAAGCAGCGCTGCCCTCGCTTCGGGACGAAGCGGGGACGCGGCATTATGATCAAGATAGATCGCCGGTCTCGACATTGCGCCTTCCGGGCACTCATTGCGCCCACCTGAATTCACGCCCGGGGCACGACTCTTCGCCGCGCTGACCCAAACACTTCTTGAATTTTTGCGTCCAACTTCATTACAAGGGGCGCACGAAGAGGCCGTCTTGACGGCCAAACCGCGTTTTGAACAATTCTAAACTGGTTTTTCGACCCATGTTTTAGGGACGCCCCCGCCCATAGTCAAGCGGCGCGCGGTGCATTCCCGGGTTGCAATTCCTGTTGAGAAAGAGCCGGAAAGGCCAGAAACACAACCATGCCTGAAGTGATCTTCAACGGCCCGGAAGGGCGTCTCGAAGGCCGGTACCAGCCGGGCAAGGAACCCAACGCGCCGGTCGCAATCGTGCTGCATCCGCATCCGCAGTTCGGCGGCACGATGAACAACCAGATCGTCTATAATCTCTTCTATATGTTCGCTGAGCGCGGCTTCTCCGTGCTGCGCTTCAATTCGCGCGGCGTCGGCCGCAGCCAGGGCGCATTCGACCATGGCATTGGCGAACTCTCCGACGCGGCTGCCGCGCTAGACTGGCTGCAGACCATCAACCGCGAATCCCGCGGCTGCTGGATCGCCGGCTTCTCCTTCGGCGCCTGGATCGGCATGCAGTTGCTGATGCGCCGTCCGGAAGTGGAAGGCTTCATCTCGGTCTCCCCGCCGGAGAATCTCTACGACTTCTCGTTCCTGGCCCCCTGTCCGTCTTCTGGCCTGATCATCCATGGTGACAAGGACCGCGTGGCGCCGCCGACCTCGGTTCAGAAGCTGGTGGACAAGCTCAAGACCCAGAAGGGCATCACCATCGAACAGCAGATCGTGGAAGGCGCAAACCACTTCTACGAAGGCAAGATCGACGAGCTCACCACCCGGTGCGCTGAATATCTCGACCGTCGTCGTCAGGAGATCGCGGACGGCGGCGGGCGCTGATTCAGGGGCGCATTGAGGCGATCGCCCTCACCCTGGGAGGCTCATTCGGGCTTCCGCTTCAGACTAGATGACCAAACCGGGGTTCCGCACATGCGGGACCCTCGCAGTTTGGATGGATCGCAAAATGAGCAAGTTCAAATCCGATTTCCTGCGCACCCTTGATGAGCGCGGCTTCATTCATCAGATCTCCGACCCCGAAGGTCTCGACAAGCTCGCCTCCGAGCAGCAGATCACGGCCTATATCGGCTACGATCCGACCGCAGCAAGTCTGCATGTCGGTCACCTGACACAGATCATGATGCTGCACTGGCTGCAGGCCACGGGCCACCGCGCCATCGCCCTCATGGGTGGCGGAACCGGCATGATCGGCGACCCGTCCTTCAAGGATGAAGCACGCAAGCTCCTCGGCGTTGAAGGCATCAAGGCCAACATCGAAGGCATCAAGGCCAAGTTCGGCAACTTCCTGAAGTTCGAGAGCGAAGGCGGCAACGCCATCATGGCGAACAATGCCGATTGGCTTCTCAACCTGAACTATGTCGAATTCCTGCGCGACGTCGGCCAGCACTTCTCGGTCAACCGCATGCTGAGCTTTGACTCGGTCAAGCTG
>JAAZLP010000388.1 GCA_012799265.1 Phyllobacteriaceae bacterium
ACACCTCGCTGACCGACCGCATCGAGGCCGCCAGTTGGGCGTCCGCCGCGCTCGCCACCCACGGCGACATCTTCGTCAAGGGTGCCACCCAGCCGGAGATGATGACCTTCCTCAACGTGTTCCGCAAGATCGGCGGCGAATTCGACATCACCGACAAGGGCATCCGCTTCTGGCATCCGGGTGGCGACCTGAACCCGGTGGCCATCGAAACCGACGTGCATCCCGGTTTCATGACTGACTGGCAGCAGCCACTGGTCGTGGCGCTCACCCAGGCCAAGGGCCTGTCGATCGTGCACGAAACCGTGTACGAGAACCGCTTCGGCTTCACCAAGCCGCTTGTGCAGATGGGCGCGACCGTGCAGCTGTACCGCGAATGCCTCGGATCGTTGCCCTGCCGCTTCCAGCAGCGCAACTACAAGCATTCGGCCGTCATCTTCGGCCCCACCCCGCTGACCGGCCGTGACATCGACGTGCCGGATCTGCGCGGCGGCTTCAGCCACCTGATTGCGGCGCTCGCGGCCTCCGGCCCGTCGAACGTGCACGGCATCTCGCTGATCGACCGCGGTTACGCCGATTTCCGCGGCAAGCTCGCCGCCCTCGGCGCCGACGTGGACTGATCGTCGGACGGTGAAACCGGGCGGATGTCTGCGGGCGCGCCCGTTTCCTCCAAACTGTGTGAAACGCCGTCACTGCGTACTTGCCGATTAGCAAGTACGCAGTGACGGCGGAACTATATGTCTTGGAATGTCACGTATCCGAGGGTAAGAACAGCACGCCATGCGCCGTGACCTCGGATGGGCGATCACACCACGAGCTGGTCGAGCTGATTAACGGTCATCAGCCGTCCGAATTTGGTATTGAACGATTCTTGGCCGCCATACACCACTGCGCAGTCGGTTGAGTTTAAACCGAGCTGCGACGACAAATCACTAATCGGGCCAAAAGCGTGGGAATCGTAGCTGCTGGCGGCTTTGATCTCAATGGCATGGCGCAGAGAGCCGCCTTTTTCGATGAGCAGATCGATTTCCTTGCGATTGGTATCTCTCCAGAAATACAGGTGCGGTCGCTTGCCTTGCGCTTGGTACTGCTTGACGAGTTCGCTGATCACGGCATTCTCAAATAAAGGGCCTCGGAATTTGCTGAACAGCAGTTCTTCTGGGGAGTCGATGCCGAGCAGGTGGGCGGCCAAGCCGGTGTCGTGAAAATAAAGCTTCGGGGTCTTGACGAGACGTTTGCCCATATTGCGGTGGTAGGGGTACAACCGGAAGGTAATGAAGCTCGATTCGAGTAGCGACAGCCATCCCGTGGCCGTCTTGGCGTCCACCCCGCTGCCTTGCGCCAGTGCGGCGTAATTGACCAGTTCGCCGGTGTGCAGTGCGCATTGAGTGAGGAACGTGCGGAATTCCGTCAGTTTTTGGACTCCGAGCTCGCGGCGTACATCGCGTTCCACATAGGTGCTGATGTAGTTCGGGAAATAGTCCTCGGGGGCGATGTCGATGTCATATAGGCGCGGGTATCCGCCGCGCCACGTCCACTCGTCGGTAGTCGACGGCATCATGTCGGCGGCGGTAAGTTCCATATGGGACAGTGGCGGCAGATGCATGATGGCCACGCGTCCGGCCAGCGATTGCGTGATGTTGTTCATCAGCAGGAAGTTCTGGGAGCCGCTCAGGATGAACTGTCCAGGTGTCTGACGGCGTTCGTCGACCATAACCTGCAATTCGGAGAACAAGTCGGGGACTCGCTGCGCTTCATCGAAGATGACTTTGTTGTCATACAGGGACAGGAAGCTTCTGATGTCTGTTCGAGCCAGATTTGCAACGTTGGCTTGCTCAAGATTGACATAACGATAATCGGAGAACTGCTCCCTGAGCAACGTGGTCTTGCCTGATTGTCGTGCCCCAGTGAGACTGAGAATGGGGAATTTCGTGAGCAAATCCACCATTTTGGGGGTGATCGCGCGTGGAATCATATCAACTCATTCCTGATTATCATAAGCTTGATTCCTGATTATCATAGCATTCATTCCTGATTATCATAAGCTTGATTCCCGATTGTCATACGCATGGTGTCACGTGTTCATCGCGCCGGCCGTCAAAATGAGCAAACAGCGGGGCGGAGATGGCGGATAGCGCGAGGATCGCCGCAGCGGTGCCCACAAGGATCCATTCCGGGGCCACTGTGTCATACAGCCATCCGTACAGCATCTGCCCAAGAGGCTGTGTGCAGGTGGCGAAGCTGGCCAACAGCGACATGACCTTGCCCGTCATGGTCTCCGGCGTGCGTATCTGGATGGCCGGGATGGCGATGATGTTGGTGAAGCTGCACGCGAGGCTCACCAGGCAGCAGGATGAGACCAGCGCGATAAGCTTGGCCATGTTGCCCAGCGGGAGCAGGAATCCGACGCCCGCGGGCAGGATGACCGCGCCGAGGACGGCCATGGCCGTCGGCATGCGGTCGATGGTCAGCGCGGCGGCGAACAGGCCGGCAAGGATGGCGCCGATGACCGCGGCGATGCCGATAATCCCGTCGCAGATGCCGTACACGGTGGCATCGAAGCCCAATACCGTGCGAATCATGAACGGAAAGCCCACGGCCGAATAACCGACGGTGAAGAGGTTGAACACCGACGCCAGGAGCATGAGCCGGAGGATGTTCGGCCGTTCATGCGTCA
>JAAZLP010000389.1 GCA_012799265.1 Phyllobacteriaceae bacterium
ACGAGAGCCTCACTGGTCTAGAGTTCCTGGATAAGGTGATCGACATCGACCAGAGCCCCATCGGGCGTACGCCGCGGTCAAACCCCGCGACCTATACCGGTGCGTTCACGCATATTCGCGAATGGTTCGCCAACATGCCGGAGTCGAAGGCGCGAGGTTATGGACCCGGTCGCTTCTCGTTCAACGTCAAAGGTGGCCGCTGCGAGGCGTGCCAGGGCGACGGCGTCATCAAAATCGAGATGCACTTCCTGCCCGACGTCTATGTGACCTGCGACGTGTGCAAGGGCCATCGCTATAATCGTGAGACGCTGGAAGTACACTTTAAGGGCAAATCGATCTCCGACGTGCTCAACATGACGGTCGACGAAGGTGCAGAGTATTTCTCCGCCGTCCCGGTCATTCGCGACAAGCTGGTTACGCTACAGCGGGTGGGCCTTGGCTATGTGAAGATCGGCCAGCAGGCGACGACCCTTTCGGGCGGCGAGGCGCAGCGTGTTAAGCTCGCCAAGGAATTGTCCAAGCGAGCCACCGGCCGTACGCTCTATGTACTTGATGAGCCGACAACTGGCCTGCATTTTCATGACGTCGCCAAGCTGCTCGAAGTGCTGCAGGAGCTGGTGGACACTGGAAACACAGTGATCGTCATCGAGCACAATCTCGAAGTGATCAAGACGGCAGACTGGATCATCGACCTTGGTCCTGAAGGCGGCGATGGTGGCGGTGAGATCGTCGCTGTTGGGACTCCAGGGGACGTTGCGGAAAACCCGCGGTCCCATACTGGTCGGTTCCTCAAGGAGGTCATGAGCCGTCGGCCACTGCGGATTGGCACGGCCGCTCAGTAGCTTAGAACAATTGTGTCAGGCGCATGGAATTGCGCATGCGTCTGGCACATAGGCGACCTGCCCTCACGCCGATAGCTGCCAATCGATATCCTGCTATTCTCGATGCGCTTGCTGACGCCAATGTGGAGGACGCAATGTTTATCAGGCTAGTCTGGGGTGGCCGTAGTCGCGCCGATTGTTTGCGCAATGCTCAGCATGTTCAGCGCATCTCAAAAGAACGCGCGGATGATCTTGGTATCCAAGGTCCAGATTTTCATCGAATGACACGAAGTCTTTTCGACAAGGCCGATTGATTATCGGTTCTTAGTTATGCAGGCCGTGCATAGCCGCCCTGATTAAAGACGACTAGATAAGTGGGGAATAGGTGCCTATATCGCTCCTTGTAAAACGAAGGAGAGAAAAATGAGCATCCGCAAGACGATTAAGAAGTGGGCAGCCTACAACCGTACCGTGCGCGAACTGAACGCGCTGGGCAACCGTGAACTGACCGATCTCGGCATCACCCGCAGCGACATCGACCGTATCGCTCGCGATCATGCTAGCGCCATCTAATTCCGCAAGAATTTCGAAGATCTCCAAAGCTCGAAGTTAAGAAGGCATCCGATGAGGATGCCTTTTTTGTTTGCAGATATGCCACGGCAAGGCCGCAATTATTAAAGAATTATGACGCAACACTTTATTAGTCATGCATATTTTGCACATCGGCTCTGAACAAACTCTATCTGCTCCTCTCCGAAGTCTTGAGCTATCTAGTTCCCATCGAACGAAAGGAGAAACAAATGGACATTCGCAAGACATTCCGTAAGTGGTCGGCATATAACCAGACCGTGCGTGAACTGAATGCTCTCGGCAATCGCGAACTCAACGATCTCGGCATCAATCGCGCCGACATCCAGCGTTTTGCTCGTCACCATGCCAGCGCTCTCTAAGCCGGCATCAGACGACAGATCGAACCTATAGAAGGCGCCCTCCACCGGGGTGCCTTTTTTGCATCCGGGGTAGACCGGACGCGCAGTTGCCCTCACCACCCTGACCGCGTATAGGCTGGCTCAAACATAACGAGCCTGGGAATTGTGATGAGTAAAGTGCATGTCATTGGCGGTGGTCTGGCTGGTTCGGAAGCTGCCTGGCAGGTTGCCCAAGCGGG
>JAAZLP010000390.1 GCA_012799265.1 Phyllobacteriaceae bacterium
CGTCTCAGAAAGTACCGTCGCAAGAGTTGAGGATCGTGACGGTACTTTTTGCAAGGTAAGGCGCTGATAATAAAGTGATCTAGGCGTCACGAACCTCCCAAAACCGCATGACGGTACTTTTCGGAGGCTGCGCGAACATGTTGACGGACGCTGCGCTTAAGGCGCTGAAACCAAAAGGCAAAGTCTACAAGGTGTCAGACAGGGACGGCATGTATGTCCGTGTCACGCCGACGGGCCTGATCTCCTTCAGCCTGGATTACCGGCTGAATGGGCGCCGCGAGACCGTCTATCTCGGCAGATACGGACGTGACGGCATTTCGCTCGCACGGGCTCGCGAACTCTGTCTGGACGCCAAGCGTGCAGTCCGAGAGGGCCGCTCACCCGCAATTGAAAAACAGCGCGAGAAGCGCCGCCTGAAAGAGGCCAAGAGCTTCGGTCAGTTCGGCGAGAAGTGGCTGGACAAGGCTCCGATGGCGGACAGTACCAGAGCGATGCGGCGCTCGATCTTCGATCGAGAGTTGCTGCCCGTCTGGCGCAACCGGCTGCTGCGCGAAATCACCCCAGATGATCTGAGAGCTCTCTGCGCCAAGATCGTCGATCGCGGTGCGCCTGCAACGGCCATCCACGTCCGCGACATCCTCAAGCAGATCTACAGTTTCGCGATCCTGCACGGCGAGAAGGTGCCCAATCCCGCCGATGAAGTCGGCCCAGCTTCGATTGCTGCATTTCGGCCCAGAGACCGTGCGCTTTCACCGACAGAGATCCGCATCATGCTGAGGCAACTGGAGCATGTCCCGACTTTGCCGACCATTCGCCTCGGCATGAAGCTCTTCCTGCTGACGATGGTTCGTAAAAGCGAGCTGCAGGACGCCGTATGGGACGAAGTGGACTTCGAGAACGCGGTTTGGAGCATTCCGAAGGAGCGGATGAAGCGCTCCAAGCCACACAATGTGTATCTTTCCCGACAGGCGCTCGACATCATGATCGCGCTCAAGACCTGTGCCGGCAATTCCCGGTATCTGCTGCCCTCGCGTTACGATGCGGATGCCCCAATGTCGCGGGCGACGTTCAACCGCATCACCTACGCGGTGGTCGATCTGGCGCAGAAGGAGGGGCTGCCGCTCGAGCCGTTTACAGTCCATGATTTGCGACGGACCGGCTCAACGCTGCTGAATGAACTCGGTTTCAACAGCGACTGGATCGAGAAATGCCTCGCCCACGAGGACGGGCGATCTTCGCGCGGCGTCTACAACAAGGCAGAGTACGAGGTTCAGCGCCGCCATATGCTCCAGGAATGGTCGGACGTCGTTGACGCATGGGTGGAAGGTCGCAAGCGGCCTGTCACCCTTCTCCCTCCGACCATGCCTATGCTTGAGCCCGACCCTGCCCTTTGACCGGCCGGAACTTCCGCTGGGCGACGTCGGGGTGTTTGGCGCGCGGGATTGGCCGCGTGCGCCGGCTTTCGAGCCACGCTTCGACCTCGGCAAGATCCCAGACGACGCATCTGGGTGAAAGGGCAAAGCGGCGTGGAAATTCTCCGCGCTGCTCCATCTCGTAAATGGTGCTGTCCGCCAGAGGAACGATTTCTCGCAGTTCATTCCTTCGGATCGAACGTTTGACGGGCCGGTCGCTAACGGATGGCATCTGCAGCTCCTGATCGTGGTGCGGTGATGCGATTGGAGCCGATATGTGCCGATAAGGGCCAGCAGAAATTGGCCGCGGCGTATGGTCGGCGACCATGGCGTGCAGATCGGACAGGCCTGATGCTGTTTGCGGCCGCTTTCTCAGGCGGGTCTCCTCCATTTAGGCCCCACCGCGGCTCCTAGAGTGAGAGTGCGGACGGGGTTTGCCGTGACGGGTTGAAGGTCGGGAGAGAGGCTTCCGGCGCCCGTCGCGGAGACAATCTCGATGGCCAGACAGAACCGCGCCGCACGCGACGGCGGCGACCGCACCAATCTCTATGACGAGATCACCGCGAAAATCATCAACGAGCTGGAGCAAGGGCGGTTGCCCTGGGTCCAGCCCTGGGGCACGGCGGCGAAGGCACCGCTCGCGATGCCGAGGAATGCCGCGACGGCCCGGCAATATTCCGGGATCAACATTCTGATCCTCTGGGGCACCGTTGTTCAATACGGCTATCCGACCCAGCATTGGCTGACTTTCCGCCAGGCCCTGTCGCTCAGCGGCAATGTCCGGAAAGGTGAGCGCGGCACGACCGTCGTCTATGCCGACCGCTTCACGCCCGAGGATGAGAAGCGCCGCGCGCGGGAGACGGGGGAGGAAGCTGGCAGCATCCCGTTTCTCAAGCGCTTCACCGTGTTCAACACGGCGCAATGCGAGGGCTTGCCTGAGGATGTTGCTATCGAGGCGCCGCCACCGCCGCCCCACATGATCGAGCCAAGGGTCGAGGCGCTGATCCGGGCGACCGGAATCGACTTTCGCATCGGTGGGAACCAGGCCTTCTATGTTCCAGCGCACGATTATGTTCAGGTGCCGCCGCCACAGGCCTATTTCGAGCCGATCGACTGGCACCGGACCGCCCTGCACGAGCTGGAGCACGCCACCGGCCATGCCTCCCGGCTTGGGCGGGATATGTCGGGCCGCTTCGGCACCAGGAAATACGCATTCGAAGAACTGGTCGCCGAAATGAACGCGGCCTTCTGCTGCGCCTCGCTCGGCGTTGTGCCGACCGTACGCCATGCCGACTACATCGGCTCCTGGCTCGAGGTGCTGCGCGAGGACAACCGCGCCATCGTCCGCGCCGCTTCCCAGGCCAGCAAGGCAGCCGATTGGCTGCTGGTGCATCTGCCCGCCGAAGACACTGGCGAAGCGGATACAGCGTCGACGGATCGGAGGGCCGCGGCATGATCCTCCTGACCAGCACCCAGCGCGAGCAGCTCCTCGCCAATGGCCGCCAGAGCGATGTCGACCCCGTCCCCGTGGTAAAATTCTTCAATCCGTTGGGTAGCGGCGTCTGGCTTGCGACCGAATTGGATAGCGACGGTGACACCCTTTTCGGCCTTGCCGATCTGGGGTTTCCAGAGCTTGGAAGCTGGAGCCTTGGCGAAATGCAGGCGATCCGCTTGCCCTTTGATATGAGGATCGAGCGCGATCTGCACTTCACCGGCGATTTCCCGATCTCGGTCTGGGCTGACATGGCGCGGCGGGCCGGTGGCATCCGCGAGGCCGAGCGCATTCTTTACTCAGGCGCCCGAGCCCCCTCCACGCCGACCCCGAAACCGACCGATACGCAAAGCCGGAAACACTGAAGCCCGCTTCTCCGGCTTTGCGATTTTGCGCCGCTCTCTTGAGAGGAAGAGGGCGGCGCTTTGCTTCGTGACGGGTTGGTGGCCGGAGAGAGAGTCTCCCGGCGCCCGTCATGGAGTAAGGCATATGGCTACTGCCGTTCAGAAGA
>JAAZLP010000391.1 GCA_012799265.1 Phyllobacteriaceae bacterium
AGCGGCGACAGGGTGATGCTCATTTTCGAGCCATATCCTGCCCCGCAAAAGGCGGCAAGACGCCGTCAGTTCGCGGGCAGCGCCAGCACAGCGCGGACGCCGGGCGCATTATCCTCGATCCGGAAATCACCGCCATGAAGTCGCGCCACGGCATTGACCAGTGCCAGCCCGAGACCGGACCCAGGCTCAGAACGGCTGGTCTCGAGCCGCACAAAGCGCTCCAGCACCCGCGCCCGGTCAGCTTCGGGAATGCCCTCCCCGTTGTCGCCCACCACGAAGCGCACATGCCCATCTGCCTGATGCAGGGCCACGCTGATCCTGCCGATGCTGCCATCCTTAGGCTTGGCATATTTGACGGCATTTTCGAGCAGGTTGACCATGGCCTGCCCGATCAACTCCCGATTTGCCTTGAGAGTAATATCGGGCGCAATGTCGCTGGAGAGTTCGATCCCCGCATCTTCCGCAACCGGCCCATAAAGTTCGGCCACGTCTGCCACGATGTCGCTCACATTGATTTCCGCAAGCGACCCCGATGGCGCCCCCGCCTCTGCCCGCGCGATCATCAGCAGCGCATTGAAGGTACGGATCAAGCGGTCGCTCTCGGCAATCACGGTCTCCAGTGCCTTTTCGCGCGTATCTTCGCTGGCATGCTCACGCAGCGCCGCCTCGGCCTGGTTGCGCAGACGCGTCAGCGGAGTCTTGAGGTCATGGGCAACATTATCCGTCACCTCCTTCAAACCCTGCAAAAGCTTCTCGATGCGGTCGAGCATGGCGTTGAGATTGGTCGCCAGCGCATCGAATTCGTCATTGCGGTCGGTCACCGGCACGCGTTCGGAGAGATTGCCGGACATGATCTTGGATGAGGTCTGCTGGATCGTATCGATCCGCCGCAGCACGCGCCGCGCCGTCACACCGCCGGCAATCAGGGAAAAGAGAATGATCCCTGCGACGCCCACAAGGAAGCTCTGCAGGATGATGGCCGAATAGCCGCGCCGCTCCACAACGTCCCGACCGACGACCAGCCGCATGCCATTATCCAGGGCGATGGACCGGACAACCGCGACACCCCTTTGGACATGCTCGTCCGGATCGCCGTCGGCGCTGTCACCAATCAGGCTGGGGCGTTCATAGTCGAAGCTATAGACCCCTGGCTCCACCAGCACCTGCGGCGGCACCTCGAACACATTGCCCAGGAGATAGAGGCCCGCAGCATCGCCGAGGAAATAGATGCCTGGACCTGGCTGGGTCGAGAGCCGCCCCACCGCAAAGGCCAGGGCACGAACGCCCTGATTTGCCTCGATATTGCGGAACATCAGCACTTCGCGGTCGATGTCGTCGGTCTGCTGGCGCTGGATCGTGATGCTCGACTGCCAGCCGATAAAGGCCATCAGCAGGATGGCGAAAATGGAGAAGATCGCGATGAAGGTCGCTGTCAGTCGAACCGTCGATGTCCGCCAGACCTCTGCGAAGCGGCTCACGGTCTAGTCCCGGATCATGTAGCCGGCGCCGCGTACCGTATGCAGCAGCGGCACGGCGTGACCCTTGTCGATCTTGCCGCGCAGGCGCGACATGTGCACGTCGATGACATTGGTCTGGGGGTCGAAGTGGTAGTCCCAGACATTTTCCAGCAGCATGGTCCGCGTGACCACCTTGCCCGCATTCTTCATCAGATATTCCAGCAGGCGGAATTCCCGCGGCTGCAGCAGGATTGGCTCCCCGCCCCGCTCGACCTTGCGGCTGAGCCGGTCAAGGCTGAGGTCGCCGACGGTAAAATGAGTTTCCGCTTCGGCGGGGCTGGACCGCCGGGCAAGCACCTCCACCCGGGCCAGCAGCTCGGTGAAGGCATAGGGTTTGGGGAGATAATCATCGCCGCCGGCGCGCAGACCAGTTACCCGGTCATCGACTTCGCCGAGGGCGGAAAGGATGAGAACCGGCGTCTTGTTGCCTTCGGCACGGAGGCTTTCAACAATGCTCAGGCCATCGCGACGGGGCAGCATGCGATCAACGATCAACACGTCGTAGTCCATGCTGGACGCCATGGCATAGCCGGTTTCGCCATCGCTGGCGTGATGGCTGACATGACCGGCCTCGTCGAGCGCCTGGATAAGGTAGCTGGCAGCTTCCCGATCGTCCTCGATGAGCAGAATCTTCACGCCTGACGCTCCGGCTAGTCGAAATGACCCCGGAGCCTTGCCCCGGGGTCTGGTAGTCTTACTCGCTAAGCGGCAGTCCGATAAAGCGGGCTTCGCCTTCGCGGGCCACCTTGATGAGAGCGGTATTCAGCCCCTTGTCCTTGACGGCTTCGACCACCCGTTCGAGATCAGCCGGCGAGGTCATCTCCTGGTTGTCGACTTCCAGGATCACGTCGCCAGTCGCGAGGCCACGCTGGGCAGCAGTGCTGTCCGGATCAACGTTCTGGATCAGAAGACCACCGCTACCGTCGCCATTGGGCACGACCGTCATGCCGAGGGTCGTGGCAGCCTGGGGGATAGCCTGCGGCGGCGTCGGAGCGTCTGGCGTCGGTGCCTGTGCCGTTTCGTCCAGCTGCTGCAGCTGCACCGAGATCTTGGTCTCGGCACCGTCACGCCAGATGGTCAGCTCGACAGTCGAGTCCGGAGCCTTGCCGGCAATGGTACGGCTGAGATCAAGCGCGTCGTCGATCTGCTCGCCATCAACCTGGAGGATGATGTCACCAGACTGAACGCCGGCAGCACCGGCCGGACCGTCTTCCGTCGGTTCGCGGACAATCGCACCACGGGCGTTCGGCAGGCCCACGCCATCAGCGATGTCGCGGCTCACATCCTGGATGGAAACGCCGAGATAGCCACGGGTCACCGTGCCATCATTGATCAGCTGATCAACGATCTGCTTGACGGTATCAGCCGGAATGGCGAAGGCGATACCGACATTACCGCCATTGGGCGAATAGATGGCAGTGTTCACGCCAACCACTTCACCCTTCGTATTGAACGCCGGGCCACCCGAATTGCCGGTATTCACCGCAGCGTCGATCTGCAGGAAATCGCCGTAGTTCGATCCGCCGATATCGCGACCGGAACCGGAGATAACACCCACGGTCACCGTACCGCCGAGGCCGAACGGATTACCGACAGCAACGACCCAGTCGCCGACGCGGCTCTCTTCTTCTTCGAAGCTCACGAAGGGCAGGTCGTCGCCTTCGATCTTGAGCACGGCGAGGTCGGTGCGCTCGTCCGAGCCGACCACTTCGGCGACCTGCTCGGTACCGTCTTCCATGATCACAGTGACCTTGGTCGCGTCGGAAACGACGTGATTGTTGGTCACGACATAACCGTCAGCAGAGATGATGAAACCGGAACCGGCAGCCTGGAAGCGGCGAGGACGGGGCTCGCCATCGGACTGGCCCCGGCCACCGGGCCCACCGAACTGGTCAAAGAAATCGCGGAAAGGATGGTTTTCCGGCAGGTCCGGGAAGTTGAATTCAAAGTTGAAGTCGCGACCGCCGCGCTGGGTCGGACGGCCCGGGGCTTCTGCATCAACGCGGATGGACACCACAGCCGGCTTCACGGCCTCGACGAGGTCAGCAAAACCCTGCTGAACCGAAGTTTGTGGGACAACGATCTGAGCGGCGTTGTGCACCTGGGCATTGGCTACCTGTCCATTGAGGACAAAGGCGGTACCAACACCACCGATACCGACCATAAGAGCCAGGGCCGAGGCGCCGAGCCAGCGACTTGTACGCGAGAGGATTGTCGAACGCATGGGAACCAGTCTCCTTCGTTAAGCTCTCAATCAGCTTGTGCGATAGATATGGAACGGTCCGCCTTTCTGTGAAGTTGCGTCCACATTAAGCTTTGGCAATGTTGCTGGCAGTAATGCGGCGCCGATCAGGGCCGATCTGTGTTCCGCTGCAATTCAGCCAGCGCCGCTTCTTCCTCTGCCGTCAGGACAACCGGCTCTGACACCGCCACTTTGCGGCGGGCAAAGAGCAGCGCAATCAGGCCGACCAGCAACAGAACGGGCGCTGCGATCCAGAGGAGGATGGTATGCCCGCCAAGGCGCGGATTGAGCAGCACAAACTCGCCATAGCGATCGACGAGATATTGCTCGACCTCGTCATTGCTGTCGCCGGCCACCAGGCGCTCACGCACCAGGATGCGCAGGTCGCGCGCAAGATCGGCGTCGCTGTCA
>JAAZLP010000392.1 GCA_012799265.1 Phyllobacteriaceae bacterium
CTCTATCCACGGCCACCATATTATAGTGACCGCGCGTGCAGACGGTGTGCGCGCCGGTCAGCGGATTCTCGGCGAGCAGCACGGTTTCCACCCGTAGCGACCGAGTGCCCACACGCACCACCCTGCCCTCTGCAGCAACGATGTCGCCTAATTGGACCGGCGCGATGAAGTCGATCCGCTCACAGGAAGCGGTTACAAAGTCGCGTCTTCCGTGTCGCACTGCGGCAATGAAAGCGACCTTGTCCATTAGGGCCAACCCGACCCCGCCAAAAAGTGTCCCGTGGTGATTGGTTTCTCCCGGGAACACGATATCCATGACCCGCGCCACGGGGCCGGAGAGGTTCGAATCTTCGTTCATGTTTGCTTAAATCCTTGGAAAAGAAGCACTCTCTAGCCGGCGAGATAGCGCCGCATGCAGTAGAGCAAGGCCGCTCTTTTCTTGTGTTCGCGGATGCCGATGACGCGGCCGAAGAGGATGCGATGGGTGGCTTCGTCGATGGCATTGGAGAGGGTGCATTCGAAACTGACCGATGCGTTGTTGAGCACAGGCACGCCTGTCACGCCCTCGCTCCACTCACCCAGCGCAAACCTGTCGACAGCCGGCGCCCGACCTCCGAAGGCCTCGGAGAGGTCCTCCTGGCCGGGCAAGAGCGTATTGATGCAGAAGTGCGTTGCGGTGGCGAAGGCCGGAAAGCTCGCGCTGGCGCGGTTGATGCAAACCAGGAGCGTGGCCGGACTGTCACTGACGCTGCAGACGGAGGACGCGGTGAAGCCATATCGCTTGCCACCCGATACCGTCGTCACAACGCTCACTGCCGAGCCCAGGCGAGACATGCCGTTTCGGAAAGCCGC
The DNA here is from genome assembly GCA_012799265.1 of Phyllobacteriaceae bacterium. Lineage (GTDB taxonomy): Bacteria > Pseudomonadota > Alphaproteobacteria > Rhizobiales > Devosiaceae > Devosia. Next base: position 853 of record JAAZLP010000392.1, read on the forward strand.
CTGCCCCACTTGGCCGGCTGGGTATTCCACCGTCTTCATGATGGTCCTCAAAATCGATTGGACCGCGCCCCCTTATGCTGGGACGCGTTGGATCAGGGCTGGTTCGACATGCCCGCCGAGGCATGCCGAAAGCCCGTCGACACCGAAAACTCGGAGCCTGACTACTTTTATGAGAGCGTGAGTTCCCGCCGCACGATCTCGGCCCCAGCCCCCAGTGCCTGGAGCTTGGCTGTGGCCACGCCCCTCGGCAGCGGAGCCATGCCGCAATTGGTGCAGGGATAGAGCTTGTCGGCGTCGACGAACCTGAGCGCCTTTCGCAGTGTCTCGGCCACCTCTTCAGGCGTTTCGACGACGTTGGTGGCGACGTCGATCGCGCCGACCATCACCTTCTTGCCGCGAATGAGCTCGATGAGATCCATGGGGACGCGGGAATTGTGACACTCGAGAGAAATCAGATCGAGGCTCGACTTCTGCAGCTTGGGGAATGATTCCTCATATTGCCGCCACTCTGACCCCAGCGTGCTCTTCCATTCAGTATTGGCCTTGATGCCGTAGCCGTAGCAGATATGGACGGCGGTCTCGCATTTGAGCCCCTCGACGGCGCGTTCCAGCGTTGCGACGCCCCAGTCGTTGACCTCATCGAAGAAGACATTGAAGGCGGGCTCGTCGAACTGGATGATGTCGACACCGGCCGCTTCGAGCTCTCTGGCCTCCTCGTTGAGGATGCAGGCGAACTCCCATGCCAGTCTCTCGCGGCTGCTGTAGTGGCTATCGTACAGGGTATCGATCATCGTCATTGGACCGGGAAGGGCCCACTTGATCGGCTGGGTCGTCTGCTGACGCAAAAACTGCGCATCCTCGACGAAAACCGGTCTTGAGCGCGATACAGCACCGACTACGGTTGGCACACTGGCCTCGTACCGATTCCGTATGCGAACAGTTTCGCGCTTTTTGAAATCGACACCATCGAGGTGCTCGATGAACGTCGTGACGAAATGCTGGCGTGTCTGTTCACCATCACTGACTATATCAATGCCAGCTCGCTGCTGGTCGAGAAGCGACAGGCGCAAGGCGTCCTGCTTGCCTTCGGTCAGTTCAGCGCCCTGCAGGCGCCATGGTGACCAGAGTTTTTCCGGCTGGGCGAGCCAGGATGGCTTGGGCAGGCTGCCAGCGGTCGAGGTTGGGAGAATGGTGTTCATTCTGGATGTCTTGGGAATTGGCGATCAGGCGGCGTGACTGGCAGACCAGTGCTCAAGTACGGGTCCATAGGGTTCGATGAAATGTGCGGCAGCGAATTTCGCCTGTTCGGTCGCCA
>JAAZLP010000393.1 GCA_012799265.1 Phyllobacteriaceae bacterium
CCATCGATGAAGACGGGCTCCACCGGATTGGCGGAGGCATAGTCGACTGTGGAGCTGGCAATACCGGCCTCAGCACCGATCACGGCGCCAGCAAAGCCGCCAATGACGGCACCGATGGGGCCGCCGACGAGGCCACCGACAACGGCACCGGTTGTGCCACCGCCGGCTGCACCAATGGCAGCACCGGCATCGGCATCAACGACGCCAGCGTCCTGGGCAAAAGCGGGGCTGGCGACAGCGAAACTAAGCGCGGCCACAGAGGCCAAAAGCACGTTTTTCATTGTTATTTCCTTTCGTGACAGGACCAGATCGGGGAGTCTGGCTCTGCGGTTTGCGGAGGCTGACCAAAAGGTCAGCGGTTCATCCGCCCCTCGGCCCCACGAACGGGGAGGACTGGATAGGGTTCCGCGAAAGGAAGAATGTGAACGGGTCCTGTGGCCGACCCGTCACAGCGCCTTTTCGATATGTTCGGCGATATCTTTCGGCTCGAACTGGGGCGCAAAGCGCTCGATCACCTTGCCGTCACGACCGATAAGGAATTTGGTGAAATTCCACTTGATGACCCCACCCATCAGGCCGGGCGCGCTGTCCTTGAGCCACTTGTAGAGCGGATGGGTCCAGCGGCCGTTGACATTGATCCGCTCGAAAACCGGGAAGCTGACGCCATAGGTCATGGAGCAGAACTGGGCGATTTCCTCGGACGTGCCCGGCTCCTGGCCAGCGAACTGATTGCAGGGAAAGCCGAGAACGACAAAGCCCTTGTCCCCATATTGGCGCTGCAGCACCTCAAGCCCCTCATATTGCGGGGTGAGGCCGCATTTAGAGGCGACATTGACGACGAGGACGACCTTGCCGGCAAAGTCGGCGAGCGGTTTTTCGGTGCCATCGAGGAGCGGCAGGGTGAAGTCGTAAAGCGTGGTCATGAAACGGCCTATCGTAAATGCATTGCGCAAGGGGTAGGCCCCCGCGCAAGGCATGGCAAGTCGGAGGCTCAGCGCGCCTCGATAGCGTCTACGCGCTCGGCGAGCTCCTGGATTGCGCGAATAAGCGGCGAAATGAACTGGTCATAGCAGGGCTTGCATACTGGCGCCATCAGCGGGGTCGGAGAGGACGTGGCCACCAAAATCGCGGGCGCCGCATCTCGTGACGGCCTCGGCCACCTCCTGGGCGATCAGCCCATAATGGGTGCGGCCATCGTCCTCGCGCCAGTGATAGCGCACCGGATTGAGTGCCAGGATGAAATCGAGGCCGAGATCCGTCTGGGCGATTTGTGTTTTCTGCCGCGCATCCGATGTCTGGATGGTGCCGGTTGCAGACCAGACGGCTGACCAGCGCGCGCCGCTGGCCCCGAGAGTGACGGCATTGTCGCTGGCGGGTCGGACAGACGCGGCAAAGCTGGCAATGGCGGTGCTTGCGTCGATGGTCAGCGCATTTGTCCAACTGGAGCCGTCGGCACTCACTTTGATGCGCCAGGCATTGTCGCCCATGAGGCCCATTTCGGCGTGACCAGTCCAGTTCGACTGGAAGAGGAGGCTGGCCGTGTCGGATGAGGCTGCCTTGTTGAGTTTCAGCTGATGGCCCGCACCGTCATGGGTGAGAAGCGTTGCGGCAGCGGAGACGGCAAGGCGGTTGGTGCTGTCGGCGCTGGTATTGATGCCCAGTTGCGGCAGGCCTGCACCGGTCGCCGCGACTGGGACCCAGGCAGTGCCTGAATAGAGGCGGAGTGTGCCGGTGGCGCGGTCAAAGACCTGCCAGCCTTCCGCAGGATCGTAAAAATTCCAGGCGCCGGCCTGATGCACGGCAATCTCGCCGGTGTGGCCCGTCCAGGCGCCAGTCGCATCTGACGGGACAATCCATGCCTCGCCCGGCAGGGGCGATGCCGGTGGGGTGGTCAGCGTCGTAGATTCCACCAAAGGCTGCACTAGCGCATCAAGGCGCTGGAGAGCTTCGTTGTGGGTGATGTGCTTGAGGGCCTGCCCGGCCATGATGAAGGGCAGGTCTAGGCGCGGTGAATGGTCCATGCTGGGCTCCAGAATGTTCTGGAGCCAGTGTGCGGTGACCCGGCAGTGCGGGGATAAAAGAGGCGGCTAAACGGTCGCGACCGATCTCCGCTGTGTCGCGAGAAAGGCGACAATAAAGCTGCCGCTCATCAGGAGGACGATGGTTGGCGCCGGGGCACTATCGAGGAAAAAGCTGAGATAGACGCCGACAAGGCTGCAGGAGACCGAGATGGCCGTGGCAACCAGCAGCATGACAGCGAACCTGCGCGTGATGAGGAAGGCGATAGCGCCGGGGGCGATCAGCAGCGCGATGACCAGCACGATGCCCACAGCCTGGAGCGCGCCGACCACCGCGAGAGAGATGAGCGCGAGCAGGCCATAATGCAGCAGCCGTGTCGGCAGGCCGATTGCGCCGGCCTGCTGCGGATCGAAGATGAAAAGCATGAGATCGCGCCATTTGGCGGCGATCAGCACGACGACGACGAGGGCAATGATGGCGGCGGTGACGAGATCGGTTGTGTCAACGCCCAGCATATTGCCGAAGAGAATATGGTCGAGGTGAACGTCGGTTTGGATGGCGGTGTAGAGGACGATGCCGAGGCCGAAGAGACCTGCAAAAACGACGCCCATCACCGTGTCTTCCTTGATGCGGCTATGCTCCTTGAGATAGCCGACCGAGAGGGCACAGACCATGCCGGCGATGAAGGCACCGACGCCAAGCGGCAGACCGACAATATAGGCCAGCACCACGCCGGGCAGGACGGCATGGGAAATGGCGTCGCCCATCAGCGACCAGCCCTTGAGCACGAGAAAGCACGAGAGCAGCGCCGTCGGTACGGCGACGAGCACCGAGATCAGCATGGCCTGGGTCATGAAGCCAAGCTGGAAGGGCAGAAGCATCCAATCGAGCAAGGTACCCATCATGCGGTCTCCCGCGCGACACGCCGCCGGGCGGCAAGGAGGCCATGTTTCGGGGCGAAGAAGAAGGCAGCGAGGAAGACAAGCGTCTGCAGCACGACAATGATGCCGCCGGTGGCGCCATCAAGAAAATAGCTGAGATAGGCGCCGATGAACGAGGACAGCACCCCAACCGCGATGGCGATGAGGATGAGCCGGGGGAAACGATCGGCAAGGAGATAGGCCGTTGCGCCTGGCGTCACCACCATGGCGATGACGAGGAAGGCCCCGACCGTCTGCATGGCGGCAACCGTGGCGGCACTCAGAAGGGTGAAGAAGATCGCCTTGAGGAGGGTCGTACGGATACCGATGGAACGCGCATGGCTTTCATCGAAGAAAGTGACCATGAGGTCCTTCCAGATGACCAGCATGACGGCAAGCGTAACGACCGAAATGAGCACCAGCTGCAGCGTATCTTCCGGGGTGATGGCGAGGATATTGCCGAGCACGATCGACTGCACGTCGACACTTGTCGGCGAGACCGAAACCATGAAGAGCCCGAGGCCGAAAAAGGTGGTGAAGATGAGCCCGATGACCGCATCTTCGCGCAGCTTGGTGCGCTGGGAGAGAAACAGCATGGCTCCCGCCGCAAGGCCACCCGAAATGAAGGCGCCAAGCGAAAACGGCAGCCCGAGCATATAGGCACCGGCTACGCCCGGCACGATGGAATGGGAGAGCGCGTCGCCGATCAGCGACCAGCCCTTGAGCATCAGATAGGCAGAGAGGAAGGCGCAGATGCCGCCGACCAGCGCCGACACCCACATGGCATTGACCATGTAACTATAGGTGAAGGGCTCAAGCAGGGTTTCGATCATTCCGGCTTGCTCGACTGCTGATGGGTTTCCTTGCCTTCCTGGCCATAAAAGACCAGCGGGCGCTCATCGTCGGTGAGGACAGTGACGCGGCGCTCGTCCTCGTCGTCGTGCAGATCTGAGCCACCGAGCACGAAATGGCGCAGGACGCCGCCGAAGGCTTTTTCCAGATTGGCGTGGGTGAAGA
>JAAZLP010000029.1 GCA_012799265.1 Phyllobacteriaceae bacterium
CGATGGTGAAGGTGCGCTGGGTGCGCAGGCTTCGCGCCATGACATTGGGGCGGTAGCGGGTGCTTTCGACAGCGGCGAGAACTTTGGCGCGCGCCTCTTCCGAGACATAGCCCTGCTTCTTCAGCACGCGGTTGACCGTTGCGGTCGAAACGCCCGCAAGCCTGGCAACATCCAGCAATGTGGTGCTTTTTACCGACAAGGCACCCTCGACGCATTTTCTGATGGCTTAAGAGCGCCCCAAGCGCGAGTCCAACGAATTTTGCATATCGCCTTGTTCTCTTGCTGCGCTCGACGGGCTATGTCGGGGCTCGTTTGAAAGGCTGGTTGACCATGGCGGCACGCCGTATCGGCATCGTTGGAGCAGGACCCGCCGGGCTCATGGCGGCCGAGGCGGCGGCAGGGCAGGGTGCAGAAGTCCATGTCTTTGACGCCATGCCAAGCGTTGGCCGCAAATTCCTCATGGCCGGCAAGTCGGGGCTCAATCTCACGCATGCCGAACCACATGAAGCTTTGCGTAAGCGCTATGGCGCATCCATCGACCGCCTGGGCGCTGCGCTGGATGCGTTCGATGGTGCCGCGCTCCGTCAATGGGCGGAAGGGCTGGGCGTGGAAACCTTTGTCGGCTCCTCCGGTCGTGTCTTTCCGAAGGCCATGAAGGGTTCGCCTCTTTTGCGGGCGTGGCTCAAGCGGCTGGGTGAACTTGGCGTTGTTATTTATCCTCGCCACCGCATGGTTGCCCTCGATGGCCACACAGTGCGGCTTGAAACACCCGTTGGGCCGGTTACCGAGCATTTCGATACCATTGTCCTGGCGCTGGGTGGCGCCAGTTGGGCGCGCTTGGGCTCGGATGCTGCCTGGGTGCCGCTGCTGCACCAGCATGGCGTCAAACTCGCGCCGTTCCGCCCAGCCAATTGCGCTTTTGAGGTCGCCTGGAGCCCTGTCTTCGCAGAGCGCAATGCCGGTGCTCCAGTCAAGGCGGTGACGGCGCAAAGCACCGGTGAACCCATTCCAGGCGAATTCGTCGTCACCCGCTTCGGCATCGAAGGCAGTCTCGTCTATGCCCATTCTGCGGCCCTGCGCGACCAGTTGGAAGCAACGGGCAAAGCCTCTCTCCGTCTCGATCTCGTCCCCGGTCGTAGCCTGGAACGGCTCGCTGCCGATATCGCGCGGCAAAAGCCAAAGGAGAGCTTTGCCAATCGCATGCGCAAGGCGGCGGGTCTCGATGGCGTCAAGTTTGGCCTGTTGCGCGAACTGGTCCCGGAGGCGGCCTCTCTGGCGCCCGAGGTCCTAGCAGAGAAGATCAAGGCGCTGGATATCCCGCTCCTGCGCACTCGGCCCATGGATGAAGCCATTTCCGTCGCCGGTGGCGTCAGATGGGACAGTGTAACCGACGATTATGAGCTCAAAGCCATGCCCGGCGTCTTTGTGGCTGGCGAAATGCTCGATTGGGAAGCGCCGACAGGCGGCTATCTGCTCACCGCCTGTTATGCCACGGGTCGCGCGGCGGGGCTTGCCGCGGCAAGAGCCTAGGCGTGCTGCGCCGGGCAATCGGCGGCTCTGCCAGACCAATCGATTTCAACGGTAGCATGGGAGATTTGGTGCTCCTCTGCCAAGGCGGCCTTCACCGCTTCGGTGACACGTTGCGGTTCCGCGCCCGCTTCCAGCCCAATCTCCAGCGTTGCCATGGTCTGCCCCGACGATAGCGACCAGACATGGAGGTGCCCCACGGAAGCGAGACCCGGCACCTTCTCGACCAGCGCCGCTTTAACGACCTCCGGCTCGAACCCATCCGGCGCGCCCTCCATCAGAATGTTGAAGGTGCGCGTCAGCAGGGCCCAGGCGCTGCGCAGGATGAGCAGGCTGACAAGTACGGAGAGGATCGGGTCGATGGGCATCCAGCCGGTGAGCCAGATCACCACGGCAGCGACGATTGCGGCGACCGACCCCAAGAGGTCGCCCAGCACGTGCAGCGTCGCGCCCTTGATGTTGACGTGGTCCTTGTCGGCACCCTGCAGGATCCAGAAGACGCCGAGATTGATGAAAAGGCCCAGCACGGCAACGATAAACATCGGCCCGGCCAGCACTTCCTGCGGTTCAAAGAACCGCTGCACAGCCTCATAGGCGATCCAGCCCACCAGCGCGAAGAGGCTGACGGCGTTGATCAGGCCGGCCAGAACCTCGAGGCGTGAATAGCCAAAGCTGCGCCGGGCGTCTGCCGGTCGGCTGCCGAGCTTGAAACCAAGCCAGGCGAGGAACAGCGCCACCGTATCGGTCAGCATGTGCCCTGCATCAGCGATCAGCGCCAGCGAGCCCGACAGTACACCGCCAACGACCTCGGCAATCATGAACGTGCCAGTCAGCACGAGCCCGATCAGCACCGCTCGCTGGTTGTTGGCGCTCACCTTCGGCGCGTGGCTGTGCCCGGCATGGTCGTGGTCATGCCCGTCATGCCGGTGATCGTCATGATCATGGTGTGTATGATCGTGCTCGGTCATGCGATGCTCCTTCATGTATACATATGAATATGTATTCATATTAAATGTCAAGCGAGCACGATGAGGCGGTCTGCATTCCGCCATTTCGGACGTCGCAGCATGGGCCAAAGAAATGGGTGTCGAAGCGCCCTCAATATCGACTGTGCGATGACTACGCGGACGCCGGAGCGTCAGGCTCCGCCCCTAGGTAGACGCTGAACGTGGACGAGCACGCGATCAGTATTCCAGCGCGGCGCAGGTGTCTCAGTCATAGGCGAGATCTTCGCCGTTCTGCAATTGCGTTCCGACCTCTTCGCCATAGTGCTGGCTGATCTCGAAACGGCTGGTCTCGTCGAGTCCGGCTGGGCCGTGGACGGGTAGCGAGGATCAGGGTGACGACGGCGGTCGAAACGAGTTGTCAAAACATGTCGGTCCTCGGGGCGCTAGTCGTTGGCGGGTAAGCGGCCGATGCCTGACGGATCAGGAGTTGTCCGTGTTCCAGTCGGGGCCATCGGGCGCGCCATATTTCGCTTCCTCATAGGCCGGAACCAGCTTGGCAATCAGCGCTGCGTCGGTAATCGGCGTCTTGGTCGCATCCTGGAAAGTGCCATCAGGCATGCGCCGATATTTCTGGCCCTCATATTCGAACGGCCATGGCATTGTCTTGCGCAAGTATAGCGCTGCCGCGAAAATTGCCACGCAGCCGATAGCGACCAGAATTGCGATCATTTTTTACAGCTCAGATTTCCCCTGAAGCAATGCTTATACTTCGCAATAAAGTTGGCAATATCTAAAAGCGGGTGGGGCCGGAATTTTGATCCAGAATTGGTATCTTCAGAAATCGGTCACTAGCAATTGTCTCGTGACGCCTGCACCTGATGATTCGACGGTCTGGATGGTGTTCGGGGTCGCCAAAGCAAAACACCGCCTCAAGGCGGTGCTATGAAATAGACGGGGCGCTTCTTTTCTTCAGCGATTGTCGGTCGTCTCATTCCTTGCGGTGCCAGCGTCGAAATCGTCCTCAATCTCTTCTGCAGCATGGTCGATCATGTCGGTGAGCATGTTGGCGATATGGGCGTCGGCGGCCTCGTAGAAGACCTGCTTGTTGCGCCTGGTCCCGCGCACAAGCCGTGCGGCGCGGAGGAGGCGTAGATGGTGGCTGACCAGGGATTGTGACGCGCCCGTGGCCTTGGCGATTTCACCCACGGCGATCGGCCCCTCAAGACAGGTCAGCAGCACCTTGAGCCGCGTGGGATCGCCGAGCAGCCGATAGGTCTCGGCGATGACGGAGATGTGGTTGTCTTCGGGCAGGGGCACAGGGCTTTATCCGCTTGGGCAGGCTTGCCCATTGGTAGGGCGCTTTGCCCGACTTGACCAGTCAGACGCGGCGACCCGAGGCATCGATGACCACTTCGCCATCTTCCTTGGTGAAGGGAATGCCGAGAGCTTCAGGGAGAATCTCGAGCAACACCTCCGAGGGGCGGCAGAGCCGCACGCCGTGCGGCGTCTCGACAAAGGGGCGATTGATAAGGATCGGATCGGCCAGCATGGCTTGGATCAGTTCCGCATCTGTGAGCGCTGGATTGTCGAGCCCGAGTTCGAAATAGGGCGTGTTCTTGACGCGGATCGCGTCGCGGACGCTGAGGCCGGCGCGGGCGATGAGATCGATGAGCCGCTCCCGGCTGGGCGGGGTCTCGCGGTAGAGGATGACCTCCGGCTCGATCCCGGCGCCGCGGATCATCGCCAGCGTGTTGCGCGAGGTGCCGCACTCGGGGTTGTGGTAGATGGTGACGCTCATGTTGTTTCCTCAGCGATAGCCAGCGGCCTGCAGGTCGAAGAGTTCGGCATAGCGGCCACCCTTGGCGATCAGTTCCTCATGTGACCCGGCTTCGAGAATAGCACCGTTCTCTAGCACCAGGATGCGGTCGGCCATGCGCACGGTGGAGAAGCGGTGCGAGATGATCATCGCTGTCTTGTTTGTCGCCAGGCCCTTGAAGCGCGCAAATACCTCGGCCTCTGCATTGGCGTCGAGCGCTGCGGTCGGTTCGTCGAGGATGATCAGTTCGGCGTCGCGCATATAGGCGCGGGCGATGGCGACCTTCTGCCATTCGCCCCCCGAAAGATCGCGCCCCTGTTTGAAGAGGCGCCCCAATTGCTGGTCATAGCCCTTGGGCAGCTTGGCGATGACCCCATCGGCGAGGCTCTGCTCGGCGGCAATGTCGATCCGATCCTGATCGTCGCGCGCCTCGATGCGCCCCACCCCGATATTGTCGCGGGCGGAGAAGGAATAGCGGATGAAATCCTGGAAGATGACGCCAACATGAGTGTGGATGTCGCGCGGGTCCATGTCCCTGAGGTCGATACCATCGATGGTGATGCGGCCTTCGCTGGGGTCATAGAGGCGCGTGAGCAGCTTGACGATGGTCGTCTTGCCGGCACCGTTCTCACCGACCAGCGCCAGGGTCTCCCCAGCTGCCAGCGTGAAGGAGAGATTGCGCACGACCCAGTTGTCGCTTTCCGGATAGCGGAAGCCAACATTCTCGAAAGCGATCGAGTGTCGGATCGGCGCCGGGAACGCTTTGGCATCGGCAGGGGCGAGCACGGTCGGTTCGATCTCTAAGAAGGAAAAGAGATCGTCGAGATACATGGACTGTCCGGCAATCTGGGTGAAGCCGAGAAGGATCTTCTGGAAAAGACCGTTGAGCCTGAGGAACGAGCCGGACAGGAAAGCGAGGTCGCCAAGCGTGAATTCGCCGGCAATGGTGCGCCAGACGATGAAGCCATAGGCCGCGTAATAGGCAAGGCTGGCAATCGCGGCAAAGACGGTCCCCCAGCTGGCGCGGAGGATGGCGACGCGCCGGTTTTCGACAAAGATCTGGTTGGCGAGCTTTTTGAACCGGGCGATGAGATAGTCGCCAAGGCCGAAGAGCTTGACCTCCTTGGCCGTTTCGGCGCTGGCACCGATATGGCGGAGATATTCCAGCTCGCGCCGCTCGGGCGTGCGCCAGCGGCTCATCATATAGGCCATGGTGTTGAACTTGGACTCCCCCCAGATGGAGGGAATGAAGCTCAGCGGCAGCAGGAGGATCAGCCAGGGTGCATAGACGAACAGGCCCGCGGCGAGGGTCGCCACGGTGAGGATATCCTGCGCCTGGCCGAACATCTGGCTCAGGAGCGCATTGCGCCCCGCGGCCTGCCGTCGGGCGCGCTCAAGCCGATCCTGATATTCAGCGCTCTCGAAATGCCAGAGATCGAGCCGCGCCGCATGTTCCATCAGCTCGACGCTGACCTGATTGGAATGCAGTTCCGAGAGGATGGAGTCCACAAGCCCGGTGGCGCGGCTGAGCAGGTCATTGGCAAGCACCAGCGCCAGTTCGAGCAGCAGGAACAGGACGATATTGTTCAGCAGCCCGGCATTCCACCAGTCGATCAGCTCCGGTCCGGGCGCGGGCAGGCCCGAGAGGCGCACAACCTCGTCAACAATCAGCTTCGCGGCATAAAGCACGGCCACAGGCTGGAAGGCGGCAATGATTCTCAGAGCGAAGCTGGCCGAGGTCAGCCATGGGCTGGTGCGCCAGATTTGCGCGATCAGCCGTCCCAGATGCGCGAGGTTCTCGATCTGGTCGCGAAAACTGGGTTGCTTGTCGGAAAGGGGAGGTGGGCGGCGCCCGGGGAGGTCGGTCATTGCCCCTATTTAGTGCGCCGCACGCTTATCGGGAATAGAGATCAGGGAAGATTGCGCAGGAAGCCTGCAAGGTCGCCGGTAATGTGATGCACATGCGGCCCCGTTGTGCGGCCAAGCTCCCAGGCATCGACCTGCTCATGGGCAAAGTCATCGCCGGGAACCACCTGCACCGTAGCCATGCCTACTTCATGGGGCACGACGAGGTTCTTTTCGAGATCGTCGAACATGGCGGCGCGGCCGGGATTGATGCCATGCAGCTGGAAGAAGCCGTCATAGGCCTCGCGATGCGGCTTGGGCACGAAGGTCATGGCGCGGATATCGTGCACATGTTCGAATAGGTGATCGCCGCCGAGCCGCGCCAGCACATTGCGGGCATGGCCTGTGTCGCCATTGGTCAGGATGAATTTGCGACCAGGGAGAACGGCAATCGCCTCGATCAGGTCCGGATGCGGATTGACCGGAGAATAGTCGATGGCGTGGACGGTGTTGAGGAAGTGGTTGGCGTCAATGTCGTGCCGCCGCATCAGTCCGTTCAGCGTCGTGCCGTAGTCCCGGTAGTAGTCCTTCTGCAACTTCCGCGCCTCGGCGAAATCGAGCTGGGTGACGTCCATTACATATTGAGTGATGAGGACGTCGATCTGCGCGAAGAGATTGCACTCACGCGGATAGAGGGTGTTGTCGAGATCGAACACCCAATCGGTGACATGACTGAAGCTGGGAATGGCGGAGGACAATGCGGTCATGGCTGGAGGATGGCAGGAAAAGATGAAGGTTTCATCAGCCATAAAGGAGAAAGGGGCCCCGGATCGGGACCCCTTTCGAAGAGTTTACTGATTGGCGGTGACGGCCAGGTTGAGTGCCTTGATCAGGCCTGCCGGATTTGCGGCAGCTGCTGCCAGCACCAGGAAGCTGGTCGGCGAGGCTGGCTTGACCGAAACCTCGAGGCTCTGCGGATCATCGAGGAAGGATTCTGCCGCCGGCGTCACCATTGCGGTGAGTTCTGGGATACCGGCCTGGTTGATCATCTCGGGAATGGCGGGCTTGATCACTTCCACAAACTGGGCGCGTGCGACGCCGGACTGGCCAGCGAAGAAGTCGAGGGCGCGGCCGACAAGACCTGCATCGTCATAGCGCACCGACGCACCACCAATGGAGATCGCCTGCGCCATTTCCATGCCAAGCATCATCTGCTTTGCCTGGCCCTCTTCGGTCGTGAAGTCGATATCCTCGCTCTGCATGGCGTAGATCTTCTCCAGAACCGCGGCGGTGAAACCACGCAGGTCCATGGCTATGTTCAGCGCGCCGATATTGGCGAAATCCAGGGAGAATTCGTCCATGACGAAGTCGCCGGTAACGAGGTTCCAGGTCGCGATCTGGTTGATATTGCCGTCGATGATGGTCAGGCCCAGCGCTTCGATGATGGCGCCGGCTTCCGGCTCTTCCTCGCCAACGGTGCTCAGGTCTGCCCAGATATTGGAAATGCTGAAATCGGTGTCGATGGTCTCGAGGTCGTCGCCGTTGAAGCCAAAGGACGAGACATAATCGAGGCCGTCATACTTGATGACTTCCGCGCCATCGCGCTTGACCAGCAGCGGGCCGGTTGCCACGCGTTCAACGGTCTGCATCAGGGATACGGCGTCGGTCTGGCCTTCCGGCGGCAGCCACAGGCCTTCGGCCACAATACCGGTGAGGCTCAGTTCGCCCCTGACCTCGTCGCCAAATACGGAGTTCACGTCCGGCACGCGCAGGCTTTCCGCAGAGTAGGACCCGTCGTCGTGTTCGATGACACCTTCGAAGGTGAGCACGGTGTCGACATCCATCGGATCGATCTCGTCGCCGCCCGTGAAGCCCACCACAACCCCGTCAACGGTGATGGTGTTGCCATCAAGGGTCGCCGGGCCGAAGTCGAGATCGTAGCCCATAACCTTGTAGACGCTCTCGATGCGGTCGATGAAAGCGTCGGCGTCCAGCGCGAAAGCGGGCAACTGCATAGCCAAAGTCGCCAGCCCTGTTGCGAGCAGCAGGCTGGTGGTCTTGGTCTTCCGGATCATGTTTACGTCCCTCTGTAAAATGCGCGCTCCGGTGTCCCCACGTGTCGCGCCAAGAATGCTAGTCGCCCCGTAGCGGCCATTGCATGGCATCGGGGCAGAAATACGTCGATCGATTTACCTGCCGCATAAAACGATTGGATGTCGAACCCTGTTTCAGGGGTGTCATTCCCGTTCGAGAAACTGCCGGTAGGCGGGGTTTTCTGTCTCGTCCCAATAGGGGAACCCAATGGCGTCAATATGCCGGAAGAAGTCCCCACGCGTCTCCGCGGGCACTTCGAGCCCGACCAGCACGCGCCCATAGTCTGCACCATGATTGCGGTAGTGGAACAGCGTGATGTTCCAGGCGTCGTTGAGCCCCTCTAGGAACTTCAGCAGGGCGCCAGGCCGCTCGGGAAACTGGAAGCGGAACACCATCTCGTCCGTTAAACCCGCGGCGCGTCCACCGACCATGTGCCGGACATGGAGCTTGGCGACTTCATTGTCGGTGAGATCGACAACCGAAAGACCATTGGCCTTCAGCATGTCGATGATCTCGTGCTTTTCGCTGTCGCCCTGCGCGAGCTTGACGCCAACAAAGATATTGGCATCCGCGCCCCTGGCGTAGCGGTAGTTGAACTCGGTAATGGCCCGATTGCCGATGAGCCCAATGAAGGAGCGGTAGGAGCCCGGAACTTCCGGAATGGTCACGGCCAGCAGCGCTTCCGCCCGCTCGCCGATCTCGGCCCGTTCAGCGACATAGCGCAGGCGATCGAAATTGACATTGGCGCCCGAGTTGACGGCGATGAGGGCGCCCTCGGGGGCATTGCCATTCTCCACATCACGCCGCAGCCCGGCCAGCGCCAGGGCACCCGCCGGCTCGGTGATGGCGCGGTGGTCATCGAAGATGTCCTTGATGGCCGCGCAGATTTCGTCAGCCGTGACGGTGATGATGTCGTCGAGCAGATCGCGGCACAGCCGGAACGTTTCATCGCCCACCTGGCGCACCGCCACGCCATCGGCAAAGAGCCCCACCTCATCGATGGGCACGGGGTGACCTGCCGCGATCGCGGCCTTCATGCTGGCGGCTTCTTCCGGCTCGACGCCGATGACCCGGATTTCTGGCCGCAGGAATTTGACGAAGCTGGCGATGCCGGCGGCCAGACCGCCGCCGCCAACGGGCACATAGATGGCGCCAATCGGCTCGGGGTGCTGGCGCATGATTTCAAGTCCAACCGTGCCCTGACCGGCAATGACATCGGGATCATCGAAGGGATGAACGAAGACATAGCCATGGGCGTCCGCCAGCTTGCTGGCATGGGCGCGGGCAGCGTCAAAGCCGTCCCCGAACAGCACCACTTCGCCCCCTAGGCGCTTGACGGCATTGACCTTGATCAGCGGCGTCGTGGTCGGCATGACAATGATCGAGCGGATGCCAAGCCTTGTGGCCGATAGCGCGACGCCCTGGGCGTGATTGCCGGCGGATGCGCAGATGACGCCGCGGGCGCGCTCCTCTGCCGTCAGATGGACGATGCGGTTATGGGCGCCGCGGATCTTGAAGGAGAAGACCGGCTGCAAATCCTCGCGCTTGACGATCACGGTCCGACCGAGCTTGGTCGAAAGCAGTTCCATATGCTCAAGCGGGGTCTGGACGGCCACTTCATAGACGGAAGAGGTCAGGATTTTACGGACATAGTCGGTCATGGGCGGCTCCAGCACTGCCAGCGGATGGACGCCCTCATGGGACAAAAGTCAATCGCTGCGATCAGATGGCAGGATTGAACAATTGCCATGTCTGGAAAAGGGCAAGGCCGACTACCAGCGTGCCGACCAGCAGCATCAGCCGCTTGGCGGGCAGGATGCGGACGACATAGCCTGCGAGCGGCGCCGCAACGATGCCGCCAACAACCAGCCCGGCAACCGACCAGAGATAGCGATCAATGCCGCTGGCTTCCTCCCAGTGTCCGGTCAGCAGGGCGGTGATGAAGGCGACCGACACCGCCGTGGTGACGAAAAACTCCACGGTATTGACCGTGCCCACGACATAGCGCGGCGCGCCGCCCGAGCCGATGAGGCTTGAGGTGACAATGGGGCCCCAGCCACCGCCGCCTGCCGCATCGACAAAGCCGCCCGCCACGCCCAGCGGCAGCACGATCTGGGTGCGCGGCTCCTTATAGGGGCCGCGGGCGCGCAGGGCGCGATAGAGGATGAAAACGCCGAGCAGGCCGAGATAGATGGTGACGAAGGGACGGAGCAGGGCGCCGTCGACCGAGGTCAGCAAATAGGTTCCGAGCACGCCGCCGAGGATACCGGCCGGTGCCAGTCGCCAGAACAGGCGCCAGTTGACGTTTCTGTGGGTGACATGGCTCGTCGCCGAGGCGGCGGTGGTGAACATTTCGGCAGCGTGAACGCTGGCCGAAGCCGCTGCGGGCGGGACGCCGAAGGAAAGCAGGATGGTCGAGCTGACAACGCCATAGGCCATGCCCAGCGCGCCATCGACGATCTGGGCAAAGAAGCCGACGGCAAGGAAGATGAAAAACTCAGAACCCATGCCGCCCCATAATCCGGATGACCCTCACACGCATCAAACGCGGAAAGGGGGCAAAAGGTTTGCCCCCTCGACGCTCTTAGCGAACGATCAGCGTACCGGCGCCGTGCTCGGTGAAGAGCTCGACCAGCACCACATGCGGGGTCTTGCCGTTGAGGATCACAACGCCTTCCACGCCATTGTCGAGCGCTTCGAGGCAGGTCTCGACCTTGGGGATCATGCCGCCCGAAATGGTGCCGTCAGCGATCAGCGCCTTGGCGTCGCGCACCGTCAGCTCAGGGATCAGCTTCTTGTTGGCGTCGAGCACGCCATCAACGTCGGTGAGGAACAGCAGGCGCTTGGCGCCGAGCGAACCGGCAATGGCGCCGGCAAAGGTATCGGCGTTGATATTGTAGGTTGCGCCGTCGCGACCGGGCGCGACCGGGGCGATGACCGGGATCATCTCCGAACGGGCGAGAGTGTCGAGCAGGGTGCGGTCAACCTCGACCGGCTCGCCGACATAACCCAGATCAAGCACGCGCTCGATATTGGAGCCGGGGTCTTTCACCTTCTTCTCCGCCTTGCGGGCGAAGACCATGTTGCCGTCCTTGCCGCAAAGACCGATGGCCCATTCGCCTTCGGCATTGATCAGCGCGACGATTTCCTTGTTGATCGAGCCCGCCAGCACCATCTCGACGATTTCCATCGTCCGCGCATCGGTGACGCGCAGGCCGCCTTCGAACTTGGATTCGATGCCGAGATTTTTCAGCATCGAGGCGATCTGCGGCCCACCGCCATGGACGACGATCGGGTTTACGCGCGACTGCTTGAGCAGCGCGATGTCGCGGGCAAAGGCGCGGCCCAGCTCGATATTGCCCATGGCGTGGCCGCCATATTTCACGACGACAGTCTTGCCTTCATAGCGCTGCATATAGGGCAGGGCCTGGGCGAGGATGCCGGCATCATGGCTGAACCGGTCTACATTGGGCGCATCATTGGACATGGGCTTGATCAGCTCCTCGCAAGGCCTGCAATAATTTTGCAGGGGTCTAGTTCATTTCCATCCCTGATGAAATCGGCTTTGTGGACTATTTCAAGGTCACAGGGACATTTGTCCCCCGACTGAGCCAAAAGCGCGTCAGTCTATCAATAATTGCACTTTGACCCTGTCATCGAAAGACCAGCCCCCAAGGGCAAGAAGCGCGCCGTCTGCATCGGTCACCAGCGGCGCGGTGCGGATGGCCTCGGCGGGCGTTGTCACCTTGAAGCCGAGCAGTTCCTCGAGGCGGTGCCGGGGCATGAAATCAGTGGCCGCAGCCTGAAAGCTGGTGGCGTCTGAAAGATTGGTGATGAGAAAGCGCTCGTCCCAGACCAGATCACGTTGCGGCGGCAACGGGGTTTCGGCTGGCAGCGCCCGGCCTGGTTCCCGCGAAATGGTCAGGTTCTCGCCCTTGAAGCGGATGACCGCGCCGAGCAGGGTCGCCCCACGCGGCAGGCTGTCGCCCGCGATCTGATCATAGAGCCGTTCCACCTGACCCAGCGCGCGCGGCTTCTGCCTTCCGCCGACAATATTGAGCACGCGGCTCAATACGCGCCGCCCGATAGCCGGGCTCAGCGTGGTAAAGGCAGCGCGGGGCAGGGTCGCGGCACCAAAGCCATCGAGCTTGACCAGCTCGGCAAAGGCGGCGTCAGCGACCTGGCTCAGCGCCTGGTCGGCCTCGGCCATGCGCGTTGCAAAGCGGGAGAGAGCCGCCCCATCCAGTCCCTCCGCAGCCAGCGCGGGCAGCAGCCTGCGCCAGCGGACACGCTCATAGCTCGTGTCGTGATTGGAGGGATCCTGCGCTGCCGTCAGCCCGGCCTCCTCCACAATCGTGGCGAGCGCTGCGGGCTCCACATCCAGCAGCGGCCGGAAAATCCTGATGCC
>JAAZLP010000394.1 GCA_012799265.1 Phyllobacteriaceae bacterium
GAAGGAACACGCCAGTCCAACGCCAAGTATCCACGAAAAATACCACATGTTCGTCTCCTAGTAGGCGTTTGGATTCTTGTTGAGGCTTTCCGTCGACACCGTGCCACGCATGACCCGGAAGACCCAGGCAGTATAGAGCACGATGATCGGCAGGAAGACGAGCGTTGCGAGCAGCATGATAAAGAGTGTCATGTGGCTCGAAGATGCGTCCCAAAGCGTCAGGCCGCTTGCCAGATCGGTGGAGGACGGCAGGAAGAACGGGAAGATCGAAAGACCCGCCGTCGAGACGATACCGAAGATGGCAGCACCAGTAGCCAGATAGGCCAGCCACTTGCGGCGGAGCAGCAGGCCGCACACGGCAATTGCCATGCCGCCGAGACCCAGCACCGGTGCCGCAATCATCCAGGGATAGGTGCGGTAGTTGCTCAGCCAGCCGCCCGCCACCAGTTCGACCGTCTTGCCGAGCGGGTTGATCGGGGCATTGGGGTCTATGGTGCTGGTGACGACATAGCCGTTCATGAACGACACCCACACGCCACCGAGGGCGAAGAGGATCAGCGTTGCAGCGCCGGTCCACATGCCGATGGTGCGGGCACGTTCAGCCATGACCCCTTCCGTGCGCCCCACGATGAGCGTTGCGCCGTGGGTCGCGATCATGCCGAGGCTGACGAGCCCTGCCAGGAGAGCAAAGGGCATCAGGAGCTGGAAGAAATTGCCCGTATAGAAGATGCGCATCGTGTCATCGAAGTGGAAGGGCGCGCCAAGAAGCACATTGCCCACGGCAACGCCCATGATCAGCGACGGCACGAAACCGCCGATGAAAAGGCCCCAGTCCCAGACAGCGCGCCAGCGCGGATCATCCACCTTGCCGCGGAACTTGAAGCCAACAGGCCGCAGGATCAGCGCGAGCAGGATGACGATCATCGCCAGATAGAAGCCGGAGAAGCTAACGGCATAGAGCGGCGGGAAGGCGGCAAAGATGGCGCCGCCGCCAAGGATCAGCCAGACCTGGTTACCTTCCCAGGTCGGCCCGATCAGGTTGAGCAGGATGCGCCGCTCATCGTCGGTCTTGGCCACGAAGGGGAGCAGCGCGCCCACCCCAAGGTCACGACCACCCATGATGGCAAAGCCGATCAGGAGCACCCCAAGCAGCAGCCACCAGATCAGGCGCAGCGTTTCATAGTCGAGAGGAATGGTGCTCATGCGCCCAGCTCCTTGGTTGCAGGGGTGGCAGGCAGGGCTGCGATGACGAAGTCCTCATCGTCGACCTTGTCCACGTCCGTTTCGAACAGCTTGTCCTTCGGGCCAGCCTTGATCACCTTCACCATGAGGATGATCATGATGACGAGCAGCACCGAATAGAGCAGCACGAAGAAGGTGAGCGAGATGATGAGGTCCATCGCGCTGAGGCCAGATGCTGCATAGAATGTTGGCAGCACCCCTTCGACCACCCACGGCTGGCGACCGAATTCGGCGATAAACCAGCCGCTTTCAATGGCGACCCATGGCAGCGGCAGCGTGATGAGGCTGAACCACAGCAAGGGCTTGTTCGTGTCGATCCAGCCGCGCGAAGCCCGGTAGAACCAGAGCGCAAAGAACGCGATGTAGAAGAAGCCCAGACCCATCATGATGCGGAAGGTCCAGAACAGCGGCCAGACGCTCGGCACGGTGTCGGCAGCGGCGAGGGCAATTTCCTCGTCCGTCGCGTTTTCGACATCGACGCGGTACTTCTTGAGCAGCAGGGCATAACCGAGATCGGCCCAATGCTCGTCAAAGACGGCGCGTGCCTGCTGGTTGGTGCCATCGGCCCGGATCTGCTCCAGCGCCGTATAGGCGATCATGCCGTCGCGGATACGCACCTCTGCGCGTTCAACCAGCTCATTGATACCAGGCAGTTCTTCCGTGAACGAGCGCGTGGTGATGAGGCCGCCGACCCACGGGATCGAGATATGGAAGCCAAGCTGCCCATCCTCGCCGGGGAAACCGATCAGGGTCCAGGGAGCCGGTGCCGGTTCGGTCTCGTACATGGCTTCGAGGGCCGCGATCTTCATGATCTGGTGTTCGGTCGCGACATAACCGCTCTCGTCGCCGAGCACGACCACCGAGAGTGCCGAGGCGAGGCCAAAGCTGGCGGCGACGACTGCAGAACGCTTGGCCAGTTCGACATGCTTGCCCTTGATCAGGAAGAAGGACGAGATGGCGAGAATGAACACAGCGCCGCTGAGATAGCCCGCGCTCACCGTGTGAACGAACTTGGCCTGTGCGACGGGATTGAAGATCACCGCCATGAAGTCGGTGATTTCCATGCGCATCGTGTCGGGATTGAACTTCGCGCCCACCGGGTTCTGCATCCAGCCGTTGGCCACGAGGATCCAGAGAGCCGAGAAATTTGCGCCCAGCGCGGTCAGCCAGGTGACCACGAGGTGTCCAACCTTGCTCAACCGGTCCCAGCCGAAGAAGAACATGCCGATGAAGGTGGCTTCTAGGAAGAAGGCCATGAGCCCTTCGATCGCCAACGGCGCGCCGAAGATGTCGCCCACATAATGACTGTAATAGCTCCAGTTCATGCCGAACTGGAATTCCATCACGATGCCGGTGGCGACGCCCATGGCAAAGTTGATGCCAAACAGCGTGCCCCAGAACAGGGTGGCCTTGCGCCAGACCTGGCGCCCGGTCATCACGTAGACGCTCTCCATGATGGCCATCATGAATGACAGCCCGAGCGTCAGCGGGACGAAGATGAAGTGATACATCGCAGTGGCAGCGAACTGCCATCGCGAGAGGTCGACGACGAGCATGTCGATCATCGCAATCCAAAGCCTCTTGGTTGCTGCGGGCGCAAGGGGGGCCGCATTCAGGCGTGTGCTATGACACCACAGTGCGTCCGGCCTTGATTTGGATCAATACTGCGCATTGTCCCTGCGACTAAGGGTTCCACCGACAGATTTCAGGACCGTATTTTTCCAGTGAAGAGCACAAAAGGCACATCAAAGCCCGCCCCTCTCAGCCGTTTGCGCCGCAAAGGCGGGCTTGCGCTTTGGGTCTCCATGCTGGCCCCACTGGCCGGCGGCGCCCTGCTGGTCTGGCAGGCATGGTTGCTCGCCGCTGTGCTTGGCGACGCGATTGAAGACGGCGTATCACCCCAGTTGCTGTTGCCGAGCGTGGCACTGATTCTGGGTCTGCTCGTCGTCCGCGCCGCGCTGGCTAGCCTGGGGGAACAGGCGGGACTGATTGGCGCCGAAGCCATCAAGCGCGATCTGCGACAGGCACTGTTCACCCAGCGACTCGCTCGCTCCCCGCGCGATCCCGACGCCGCACCTTCGGGACTATCCTCCAGCGCCATTGTCGATCAGGTCGAGGCGCTTGACGGCTATTTCGCCCGCTACCTCCCCGCTTCCATCCAGGCCGCGCTTCTGCCTCTTGCCTTTGGCGCCATCATCCTGCCTCTCGATTGGGTGGCCGGTGTCCTTTTCCTTGTCAGTGCTCCGCTCATTCCGGTCTTCATGGCGCTAGTTGGCATTGGCGCCCAGGCAGCGACGGATCGACAGGCGCGGGCACTAAGCCATCTCTCGGGGCGCTTTGCTGACCGGCTCAGAGGCATCCTCACGCTCAAGCTCTTCGGTCGCGCGGAAGTGGAGACGGCCGGCATTGTCGATGCCAGCGAGGCGCTCCGGAAGCGGACACTGAAAGTGCTGCGCATCGCCTTTCTCTCGTCAGCAGTGCTGGAATTTTTCGCCGCCCTCGGCGTCGCCGGGATCGCGCTTTATGTCGGCCTGACCTTCATCGACTTCCTGCACCTGCGCGCAACGCCACTGACGCTCTCCACCGGTCTCTTCCTGCTGCTGATGGCGCCCGAGATTTATAACCC
>JAAZLP010000030.1 GCA_012799265.1 Phyllobacteriaceae bacterium
CCAGAGCCGCGACAGCCTCGACCCGAACAAGACGGTGTATGAGGAGATCTCCGGCGGCAACGAGATCCTGATGCTCGGCAAGCGCGAGATGAATTCGCGCGCCTACACCTCGGCCTTCAACTTCAAGGGAGCCGACCAGCAGCAGAAGGTCGGCAACCTCTCGGGCGGACAGCGCAACCGCGTGCACCTCGCCAAGATGCTGAAGTCGGGCGCCAACGTTCTGCTCCTCGACGAACCGACCAACGACCTCGACACCGAAACCCTGGCAGCCCTCGAAGAGGCGCTGGAGGAATTCGCCGGTTGCGCTGTGATCATCAGCCACGACCGTATGTTCCTCGACCGTCTGGCCACCCACATGCTCGCCTTTGAAGGCGACAGCCATGTCGAATGGTTCGAAGGCAACTTCCAGGACTACGAAGCCGACAAGGTCCGCCGCCTCGGCGCCGACGCGGTCAACCCCAAGCGCGCCACCTACAAGCCGCTGACGCGCTAAGCTTTAGCAGCGACGTAAACATCAGCCGGTCCCGACACCTGTCGGGGCCGGTTTTTGTTTGGCGGTAGCGACGATTGCGCGATGTTGCTAGCTGACCTACATTTGACACTCTCGTTCAGGAGGTCTGAATGCTTGCCGTGAAATTGCCGGAAGATCTCGAGCGTCGTCTGGAACTACTCGCCAAGCGCACTGGACAGAGTACTAGCGCCGTCGTTGAGGCGGCTGTGATCGAGCATATTCATGATCTCGAAGATGCGTATCTAGCCCAGCAGCGACACCACAGCGAGGGCGATCCAGCCCAGCGTATCCCGCTGTCCGAGCTGTTGTCGCGATACGCCGACGATCTTAAGTCCGCTCAGAATTGATCCGTTGGTCCATCAGCTTCGACCCACGCGCCGAAAAGGACCTTCAACGACTCTCCAATATCGACCGAGGCCGCGTGTTGCGGTTTCTCGCCGAGCGAGTAGCTCCGCTCAATGATCCACGGTCGCTCGGAAAGGCTCTCAAGGCGGATTTCGCTGGCGCGTGGCGCTACCGCGTTGGCGATGTCAGGATCATCGTTCGTATCGAATATGATCGCGTCTTGATCCTGGTTCTCGCCGTGGGCCAGCGTGGGGACGTCTATCGGTAGAATGGGCAGCGCCTAGCTCACACTTGAGCAAAAGCTGACCACACGTTCCTGCCGCGTCGAGGTCCTTCGCGCAAAATCCTTTACATCCGACCGCCCACGCGCCAGCCGTAAAATTGCGAGATTTGATCAGCCCGCGCCGAGCGTCTGGGAGTCGGTGATGCCGCTGCCCCAGTATCGTCTTGAGCGTTGCTGGACGATCTCTTGAGCGCTTTGTTCATTCGAACAATTGGCCACGGCGACGTAGTTCGGATCGTCCACGGCATCGACGGGAGATTCATAGACGATGAAGGCATCGCCTTCCTGTTTGACCACAAAGGTCAGATCGTCAGTGCGGGTCGGGTTACAGTGCTGCGCACCGCATTTGGGACATTCGTCTGCATTGCAGTTGGACCACTCGTCGTCCCATCCATAGCCGCATTTTCCGCAGCTATAGTAATTCAAATACCAGGCCATCACAGCTCCTGCCGTCACGCCGTTTCGCACTCTCCATGGGAACGATGCCAGACCGGGTACGGCCTTTCAAGCTGGGCTCTTTACTGGTGTGGACAAGTATTCAAGTCCGTTCACCGCGTGGCGTGCTATTTCCAGATGGTCTATGTGCTTGGACGCATTGCCTCTTTTCAGGGAATCTTTGAGGGCCAAAATCGATAATTCGGTTGAATTAGGGGAGCTATCTACCTTCGTACTACATCATATGAGCTATGGGATTTCTCCCAATTCCATTCTGACTTTTCCGGGAGCCGCGCTGCTAGCCGTGCCGGAAGCGCTGGCGATAGGCGCGCGGTGTCATCCCGCGCAGCCGCAGGAAGTGCCGATTGAAATTGGCCAGCGAGGCATAGCCCGTTTCACCCGCAATGTGCTGGATCGGCTGGTCGGTGGCTGAGAGGCGCGCGCAGGCGTCGGCGATGCGCAGCCGGATGAGATAATCGGAAATCGTCGTCTGCGTGTGTTTGAGGAACATGCGATGGAGCCCCGAAACACTGAGCGCGGCGAGGTCAGCCAGCGTCTCAAGCCGGATCGGTTCGGTGTGATGCTCATGAATATGCGCCAGCACCCGGTCGATGCGGGCACGGCTCGCCACGTCGGTTCGCTGGGCGCCGCTGGTGGAGAGCGGCGCGGCCGTGCGGTCTGCGGCAAGGATGAGCAGGAGTTCGAGCAAAGCCAGCAGTCGCTGCTCAGCCCCCATCTCGAAGAGGGCTTCATATCTGGCGCGAATGGCTCGCGCCGTCTGGCGGGGAAAATGCAGGCCATGGCGAGCGCGGGAGACAAGGTCGCTGATGGGCCCCAGTTCCACCGCGCTTGCCGCCAGTTGCTCCAGCCAGTCTTCGCCAAACCACAGCACCAGCGCCACATGCGGCTCGTCGGGTTTCAAAGCCTCGGTTGACGACCAGGTATGGGGCAGGTTGCCGCCGACCAGCACAAGGTCCTCATCGTCATAGTCCCCGGCATGGTCACCGATGAACCGCTGCCCCCGGGAATTGAGCGTGAGGGTCAGTTCGAGTTCCGGATGATGATGCCACTGGAAGGGAATGCCATCCGGCAGCCGACGGTTGAGCATGGCCCAGGATGAGCCGTCTTCCCGCCGCAGCTTTTCCAGATAGGGCTTCATCTGGCAATTACTCCTTATAGAACGCCAGAATAGTACCAGTATTGGCAAGGAGAGGACAACATCTATGCGTCGGCTGCGGTAGCCTTCATTCAGCCCATTCGGGGATGAGGAGGACATCATGCAGACCATGGCCACGGCGATGAAACGCGACAGCCATCCGACCACCAATGCCACGACGCAGCTCAAGGACATCAGGAAGTCCCTGCCGCTGCGCGTCCTGTCCGAAGCCGACTGGCAGCACTGGATCACGCGCGGCTATGTCATCGTGCGCCAGGCGGTGCCGCAGGAAAATGTCGAGCGGCTGGTCGATCTGCTCTGGCAATTTGACGAGAAGGATCCCAACGACCAATCCACCTGGTATGCGCCGCAGCGGCGCGAGCACAAGATGAAGGAGCTCAACAATACCGGGATGCTGGAGATCTATAATCACCAGTTCCTCTGGGACAACCGGATGGAGAAGCGCATCTATGATGCCTTTGTCGACATCTGGGATCGCGAAGACCTCTGGGTCACCATCGACCGCGCCAATCTCAATCCGCCCAAGAAGGTGAAAGGCAATCCCAATGGCTTCATCCACTGGGACGTGGACACCTCCATCGTGCCGCCGCCCATCGGCGTGCAGGGCGTCCTCAGCCTCAAGAAGCAGGATGGCGATGTGGGTGGCTTCCAGTGCGTGCCCTATCTCTTTGAGCACTTTGACGAATGGGTCAAAACCCAGCCGGGAGACCGCGATCCGATGCACCCGGATATGACGGGCCTCGAGGTCGTCAATATCGACATGGAGCCGGGCGACCTCATGATCTTCAATTCGCTCCTCGCCCATGGCGTGCGCCCCAACCATTCCGACAATCGCGTGCGCATGGCGCAGTACATTTCCATGCACCCGGCCGAATATGACAATGCCGAGGAGCGCGAAGAGCGCATCCGCCTCTGGCGCGAGCGCGACCATCCGCAGCGCGATGCCTTTCCCGGCGATCCGCGCGAATGGGAAAAGCACAATGCTGAAACCGCGCGCCTGACCCCGCTGGGCGAAAAGCTGCTCGGTCTTTCGCGCTGGTAAGAATAGAGGGGCGCCCACCTGTGGTGCCCCGCCTTTACCAATTCGCCATGACCCCACGAAAACCCTTTGGGTTTGCTGACCTATTTGCACTAAGTTATGCAGAACATGGTCATGCCCTTAGGGGCATGTTTCTGGGGGACTGAATGAAGTATCTTCTGTCGGGGGCGGCGCTCATCGCGGGCTTTGCCCTCGCCGTTCCGGCCAATGCTGCGCCGGGACAATGTTCGATCACGGGTTTCGACAGTTTTGACTGCGACGTCACCGTGGATGGCGGCGGCATCAGCTTTGCCCTGCCGGACGGGCGCACCTTTGTCTTCGCCCACATCGCCGATGGCGAGGGCCTTGGCTACATGATCCCGTCCGACGTGCAGCCCGGTCGCAGCCCGGTGGAACTGGGCTCTTTCCGCCCCGTTGAGGGCGAGGCCGGCTGCTGGTCGGGTGGCAAGGAAGAAACCAAGTTCTGCGCAGCGATTTCGCAATGACCCCAACGCCCTTTTCCATCGAAGTCGGTGGCGCCGTTCTCACTGGCTTCGAGCAGGGGGAGGGGCTTCCCGTCGTCTTCCTGCATGCCGGCGCTTGCGACAAGCGCATGTGGCTCGCCCAGATGGCCGAAGTCGAAGAGGCTGGCTGGCAGGCAATCGCCTATGACCGGCGCGGATATGGCGACACCACAAGTCCGGACGAAGAGTTCAGCCATCTCGATGACCTCGAAGCGCTGCTCGACGCGCGCGATATCCATGCAGCCATCTTTGTCGGCTGCTCGCTCGGCGGTGGGCTGGCGATCGATTTTGCGCTCAAGCATCCGGGCCGCGTCATTGGCCTCGTCCTCATCGCCAGTTCTGTCACTGGTGCACCCTGGACTGCGACGGCGGAAGAGACCGCCATCGAAATGGCCGAGGAAGACGCCTGGGAGCGCGGCGATCTCGACCTCATCAACCGGGTGCAGGCGCATGAGTGGCTCGATGGACCGCGCAGCCAGAGTGGCCGTGTTGGTGGTGAGGCGCGGGCGCTGTTTCTGGACATGAATGCCAAGGCGCTGGCCAAGCCGCAGCTGACGCAGGAAGTCGAGCGCCCCGATGCCTGGACCCGTGTGGACCAGATCAATGCGCCGACCCTTTTGATCGTCGGCGACGAGGATTTCACCGCTATCATCGAGCGCCACGAAACCCTTTCCGAGACCATGCCCAACGCCTTCGCGGTGATGCTGGAGGGCGCGGCGCATCTCCCGAGCATCGAAAAGCCCGAGCTGATCAATACGCTTATTCTCGAATTCCTCGACGCCTTTGATGGTGACGATGATGAGGAGGATGACGACGATGAAAGCGACGAGGACTGAGACGACTGGCGGCGCAATCCAAGAGGATCACGCCGCCCGTTGAAATCTTGATTCAGGTGCCTGCGAGATTGAATCAACACCCTCGCAGGCTGATTCCGGTTTTCCGTCTAAGCTGCGGTTTTTAAACGGCAATAATGCCGTCAAAGTGCTTGCTCAGCTGCGCTGTCGGCACATTGGTCAGATCCTTATCCAACTCGCCCACGATCCGCTTCTTCACGCCCTCCGACAGCGCCTTGCGCAGATTGCCCAGCGCGATCGGCGCGGCCGAAATGACCAGCCGGTCAAACTCACCCTGCTTTTCTTCCAGCGCTGTCGCGACCGATTTTACGAATACGGCTTCGCGATGCTGAGCCGGATCGGTGCGCGCCTCCATGGCGCCGCCGGTCGGCCCGCGACCCTGCCGGTCGCTATCGATCTCCTGGGTCTGTAGCGGGGGAATGGACCATTCAAGGCCTTTGATGCTGGTCAGCCCCTTTCCCGGGCCGCCATGTTCGAGAACACGGGCCTGCGTTCCATTGGCGATCAGAATCCAGGTGACGACCTTTTTCATGAGCTCCTCCTTACGGGGCCGATCTCGCGGCTGGATGCCGCTTGTCAGAGACAAACGCCCCACACCTTCAAAGGTTGGCCGAGCTCATCACCAATGCAAGCCATCTCGATCACAAAGTCTGATTTGCCGTGCCCATGGTGGCGCTGCTAGGGATGAGGCACGCGCCCCGTTGGTGCGGAGATTTTCCTGATGTCCCTGCCTGAACAGGCGCCAGAATTGGTGGCGCCGCCTGTCCCCGCTGCCCAGGATCCGGATGATGCACGTCGCGGGGTCGTAGCGGCGCTCTTGGCCTATTCCATGTGGGGCTTCCTGCCGATCCTTTTCCGCCTGCTCGATGGCGTCGGGTCAGTGCTGATCGTGGCGGAGCGGACCGTCTGGTCCATGGTGCTGCTGGCGCTCATCATCGCCTTTACGGGTGGCTTTGGTGAAAGTCGCGCGCTCCTCTCAGACCGTCGCCGCATGCGCGTCGTGGCCCTTTCGGCGCTCCTGCTCGGGGGTAATTGGCTGCTTTATGTCTATGCCGTCGAGTCGGGCCAGGTGCTGGAAGCCAGCTTCGGCTATTTCATCAACCCGCTGGTCAATATCGCCATCGGCATGATCTTCCTCGGCGAACGCCAGAACATGCTGCAGACCATATCGATCGGCATCGCGGTGGTGGCCATTCTCATTCAGGCTCTGGCCCTGGGCAGCATTCCCTATATCGCGCTGGGCCTTGCCTTCACCTTCGGCTTCTATGGCCTTATCCGGAAGACGGCCCAGGCCGGGCCGACCACTGGTCTCTTTGCCGAAACGCTGGTCGTCTCGCCCATCGCCTTAGGCTATATTGGCTATTCCATCGCCACGGCCGGCATTGGCGTCCATGCCGACCCGGCTACCATGGCGCTGCTGGTTTTCACCGGGCCGATGACCGCCATTCCGCTGCTGCTCTTTGCCTATGGTGTGCGGCGCCTGCGCATGACCACTATCGGCATGTTCCAATACATCTCACCGACGCTGCAGTTTCTGGTGGCCATCCTGCTCTTTGGCGAAGAGCTCAACGGCACGCGCCTTCTGAGCTTTGCGCTGATCTGGCTCTCGCTGGTCGTTTTCAGCTGGGACAGTTTCAGGCGCCATCGCCACGCGGCCCTGGCCGTTGAAGGCGCCTCGGCCTAATTCAGCGTGGGCGGTTCCTTGCGGGTTCCGCGGATCACGTCGGCGATGGCCTCGAAGCTGGTGCGGAATGGCGTTGTTTCGCGCCAGGCCAGACGCAGCTGACGACCGGTATGGGGATCGTTCAGCGGGTGAATGGCGATGCGCGGATTGTTTGCCTCCTTGCGCAGCGCAATCTGGGGCAGCAGGGTCACGCCCTGGCCGTTGGCAACAAATTCGACAATCGTCGACAGTGAGGTCGCCGAAAAGGTGCCGCTGCCGCGTCCGCCATCCAGCCCACAGGCGGCGATGGCCTGGTCGCGGAAACAATGGCCCTCGTCCAGCAGGAGAATACGGTCCGGCGGGATGGAGGAGAGCGCTACGGGCTCTTCTGTCGGCACATCCTGAGATGTGGCGAGCACGAAGGGATCATCGAAGAGCGGCTCGACAGTCAGCCGCGGCCCTCCGGCGGGCGGGTCAGTAGCAATCAGCACCAGATCAAGATGGCCTTCCAGCAGGCCGTCAAGCAACGCTTCCGTCCGGTTCTCGCTGATGGTGAAGCGGAGGTCCGGAAGCTGCTCCTGCAAGGCCGGGAAAATGTCGGGGAGCAGATAGGGGGCCACGGTGGGAATGATGCCGAAGCGCAGCGGGCGATTTGGCTTGCCGGAATAGCTCAGCACGAAACCTTCCAGTGCTTCTGCGCTGCGCAGTACTTCCTGTGCCCGCGCTATGAAATCCCGCCCGAACGGGGTCAGTTGGACGCCGCTCTTCAGCCGGTCGAATATGGCGGTCCCACATTGGCTCTCCAAAAGCAGGATCTGCTGGGAGAGGGCAGGTTGAGATACCGCTGAAAGTTCGGCGGCCCTGCCGAAATGGCCGGTCTGGGCGACGGCGACGGCGTAGCGGAGCTGTCTGAGGGAAAAGTTCATGATAATTTATTCTTATCATACACAGTCAAAGATACAATTGGCCTTATCGCGCGGTCTTTCCTATAAGGCGGGCAGAATTAGAGGAGCCCGCTTTGGACGAAAATATTATTTCTTCCCAGGAAGATGCAGCGCCGGCCGGCAAGTGCCCGGTCAATCATGGCAAACCGACTGGTGTGCAGAATCGCGACTGGTGGCCAAACCAGCTCGATATCTCCGTGCTGCACCAGCATGCCCCGCAGGCAAACCCGCTGGGCGAAGACTTCAACTATGCCGAAGAGTTCAAGAAGCTCGACTACGAGGGCCTGAAGGCTGACCTCGCCAAGCTGATGACCGACAGCCAGGACTGGTGGCCGGCAGACTGGGGCCACTATGGTCCGCTGATGATCCGCATGGCCTGGCACGCTGCCGGTACCTATCGCGTTCAGGACGGACGTGGCGGTGGTGGCGAAGGCCAGCAGCGTTTCGCCCCGCTCAATTCCTGGCCGGACAACGTCAACCTCGACAAGGCCCGTCGCCTGCTCTGGCCGATCAAGCAGAAGTACGGCAACCGTATTTCCTGGGCTGACCTGTTCATCCTGACCGGCAACGTCGCGCTCGAAACCATGGGCTTCAAGACCTTCGGCTTTGCCGGTGGCCGTGTCGACACCTGGGTGCCGCTGACCGACATCTACTGGGGTCAGGAAGGCGAATGGCTCTCCGACGAGCAGCGTTATCAGGACGAGCGCAAGCTCGACGACTCGCTGGCCGCCGTGCAGATGGGCCTCATCTATGTGAACCCGGAAGGTCCGGCCGGTAACCCGGATCCGCTGGCTTCGGCGCGCGACATCCGCGATACCTTCGCCCGTATGGCGATGAACGACTACGAAACCGTCGCGCTCATCGCCGGTGGTCACACCTTCGGCAAGACCCATGGCGCAGGCGATGCCTCGCTGGTCGAAGCCGAGCCGGAAGCTGCCCCGATCGAACAGCAGGGCCTGGGCTGGAACAACAAGTTTGGTACCGGCAAGGGCGCTGACACGATCGGTTCGGGTCTCGAAGTCATCTGGACCACGACGCCGACCAAGTGGAGCAACAACTTCCTCTGGAACCTCTTCGGTTACGAGTGGGAGCTGACCACCTCGCCGGCTGGCGCCAAGCAGTGGACCCCCAAGCACGGCATGGGTGCCGGCACCGTTCCGGACGCGCACCGTCCGGACGTGCGTCACGCACCGAACATGCTGACCTCGGACATCGCCCTGCGCATGGATCCGGACTACGAGAAGATCGCCCGTCGTTTCCTCGAAAACCCGGATGAGTTCGCTGACGCCTTTGCCCGCGCATGGTTCAAGCTGACCCACCGCGACATGGGCCCCAAGGCCCGTTACCTCGGCCCCGAAGTGCCGGCTGAAGACCTCATCTGGCAGGATCCGCTGCCGGCCCGTGACTTCGCCGTCATCGACGCCTCCGATATTGCCATCCTCAAGGGCAAGATCATGGCTTCGGGCCTCACGGTTTCCGAGATGGTCTCGACCGCATGGGCTTCCGCCTCCACCTTCCGTGGTTCGGACATGCGCGGTGGTGCCAATGGCGCTCGCGTCCGTCTCGCGCCCCAGAAGGACTGGGCCGTCAACAAGCCG
>JAAZLP010000395.1 GCA_012799265.1 Phyllobacteriaceae bacterium
CAACCATGCCCGACGGGGAAAGGGGATGGTCGACCGTCACCTTGATGCCCCGATGCATCACCTGCGGATCGGCAAAGGCCGCCTCATACCCATTGACGGGTGACGCCAGAATGTCCGCCTTGGTGCATTCCAAGAGCAGATCGTCTCTTTTCCACTCGGCGATCAGAGGCTTGAAGACGGACAAGAGAAAATCGCGATGACGACCGCGGTTGGCGTGGTTCGAAAATCGTGGATCCTCGGCAAGCTCCGGGGTGCCCAGAATTGCGCACAGGGCGTTGAACATCTTGTCCGAGGCGATGGCGATATAGATGTCGCCGTCTGCACATCGATAGGCACCGGAACCACCGCCGGTGGGACCCCGTGTGCCATTGCGCGGTGGCTGTTGCTTCGACACCAGATAGCCCTGGACCAGATTGCACTGGCTCGCGAATGCCGTGTCCAGAAGCGTCATGTTGATATACTGGCCGCGACCCGATACGGTTGCGCGATAGAACAGCGCCGCCAGAATTGCCGAGGTCGCATTCATGCCGGTCATCGCGTCAATAATGGTCGGCGCGGTCAGCATCGGGCCGCCGCCCGGCTCACTATCGGGATTGCCCGTGACCGCCATGAGACCGGACATGGCCTGAAAGATCGGGTCCATGCCGGGCCGGTCTGATGCAGGGCCATCATGGCCGAAGCCGGTTATCGAGCAATAGACCAGCCGCGGATTGATCTTGGACAGGGTTGCGTAGTCCAGACCATAACGCTCCATGGTATCGCCGACGAAATTCTCGATAAACACGTCGCAGTCGGCGGCAAGTTTGCGGACGATGTCACTGCCTTCCGGGGACGAGATATCGAGCGTGATCGACCTCTTGTTGCGGTTCGCGCACATATAGGTGGTGGACTCGCGGGTCGGTTTGCCCTGATCGTCGATGATCCGGGCGAGACCGTAGGTTCTCGCCATATCGCCAGTGCCCGGCTGCTCGACCTTGATGACGTCGGCACCCAGATCGCCGAGTGTCTGTCCCGCCCATGGCGCAGCGATCACGCGGCCAATTTCCAGGACCTTGATGGAAGACAGCGCGCCGCTGGGCTGATTGTTTGCCATGATTTATGTGCCTCTGAGCAATGGCGGCCGACGGCGAAATCATCCTCGATGCCGGCCCGCAAATCCCGAAAAATCAAACCCTTCCGGTCACGGATAAGGGCAGTAGCATTCGATGTAGTGACCGAATAAATGCCGCGTATCGGCGTAGAACGACCCTGTGCCGTCCGGGTAGGAAGACTGCAGCACGAGCGTCGCACCAAGGCTGGTCGCCTTTAGCCGCGCGGCCTCCAGTGCAGCGGGCGAATCCAGCCGGAAAGCCAGATGATGAAACACGGCCTGCTCCCGTGCCTGGCCGAGATAGTTTCTGTAGATGCCATCATTGCCACTCAAGGGCTCGATCAGTTCGATGAGGATGTCGCCGGCCTTGGCCTTGGCAATATTGGCGAGGATGCTCGTCCCATCGCCCACCTCGATCGTCACTTGCTCCTTGAAGCGCCAGCCAGAAATATTCTGCTGGGCTTCAAACGCTGCTGCAGCAGCCCTAGCGTCACCGGTGACATAGCCAATATGGGCGAAATGACCTGCAAACAGCCCGGGCTGAGAATTCATATGCACCTACAAGCCGCTTCTGCTCGGCGAAACGTTCAGAATATTTGCGCCAGACTGGCATCGCCTGACCCGACGAAGTAGTCGGCGACTAACATCTGCACATATGTGACGCCTGATGGTCTGAGGTGGACCTGGCCCGCTCAGGGCGGCAGATCGTTTCCGCGGGGCATAGCGGCCCAGCGCCAATCCTGAAAAACCCGGACCTCTCCGCCAGCCGCATGGCGGATGCGGCGGATTTGAGTCTTGCCTTTCGGGGGCTTTGTGGGCAGAACCTGCGCCATTCCTCCCCTCCCCGAACGGCGAAGAAGCAAATGAACATCGACGCGATCCCCACCGGCAAGAACCCGCCGGACGACCTCAACGTCATCATCGAAGTGCCGCTGGGCGGCGAGCCGATCAAATACGAGATCGACAAGGCCTCTGGCGCGTTGTTCGTAGATCGCTTCCTCTATACACCGATGCGTTACCCCGGAAATTACGGCTTTGTGCCCCACACCCTGTA
>JAAZLP010000396.1 GCA_012799265.1 Phyllobacteriaceae bacterium
GGGGTTTCAAGGTGTTGTTCTTCTGATTCATTTTCGGGTTTCCGCTTTGGATAATCATGATGCCTCTGCTCTCAACCGCAGAAGGACATCCCCTCATGAACTCCCCCTCGAACTCTCCGCTCGGCGGCCATCTCGAAGCCGACGACCGCACTCTCGTCCGCACCTATTGCGCGGACAATCCCCGACTTTCGGCGGGCGCGCTGAGCGCCGCCCGGCATTTCCTGAAGTGGGCACGCGCGCGGAAGATCCCGATCAGAGACCTCGACGCATCGGCCGTTGATCGGTTCTTGCGCCATCGCTGCCGCTGCGACCGCTACAGCCCTACCCAGTTGAAGTGCCCCGTGTATGCGGCCGACACGCGCCGGTTTCTTCGATATCTGGAAGATTCCGGGGTGGTCATGATTGCCGATGATGTCGCACGGCTCGGGCAATATCTGCAGGCCTATGCCGGGAAGCTCAGCGCCGCCCGTTACAGCGAAGTGACTTATTCGATGCGACTGAGCCAGGCCCGCCATTTCGCGGAATGGGCGCTGCAGATGCGTGTTCCGGCCCACGGGATCGACGATGCCATTGGCGACCAATTCGCACATCATGATTGTCGCTGCGGGATCAAGACCAAGCGCGGCAAACGGGTCGAAGGTTCCGGCACCAGGGATCGTCGTCGTGGCGCTCGTGCTTTTGTCCGGTTCCTGCGGGAGCAGAGTTTGATCCCGCCCGCAGCGCCTGACTGTGTCACCGCCTGCGATCCGCGCCTGACCGAGTTCTCGGAATGGCTACGCCGCGAACGTGGGGTAACGTCCGAGACCGTGCGGCGCTATGTGAACGAAGCGGGCCGCTGGCTGGATCGCCTTGTGGCAGCCCAGAAGGATTACGACGCGGCGGCAATCCGGTCGATCGTTCTGGATCAGGGCGAAGAGCGCTCCCGATCATCCGTGCGCATGACGGTCACCGTGCTGCGCTCCTTCCTGCGCTTCACCATCATTCAAGGTGAATGCGCCCCGTCGCTCCTCCATGCGGTGCCACCCGCTGTTCGTCGCAGGCTTTCGACCGTCCCGCGCACCATACCCACCGCAAAGATCGAAGAGATCATAGCCTCCTGTCGCACCGATACGCCGGTCGAGATACGGGACCGCGCTATTCTTCTCCTCCTCGCCCGGCTGGCCCTGCGCGCGGGAGATATCTGGCAGCTGCGCCTGTCCGACATCGACTGGCGCGCGAGCCGGTTGCGATTGCATGGCAAGGACAGACGGGGTGTCTTGATGCCCCTGCCGCAGGATGCAGGCGATGCGCTGCTGGCCTATATCGAGAATGCGCGTCCGGTGGTCGCCACGGACAGGGTTTTTCTCCGAACCCAGGCCCCTTTCACCCCGCTGCGATCCGCCGCCGAGATCGCCGGGATCGTTTCCCGTGTACTTAACCGGGGCGGCTTCGCTGGCTTGCCGACCGGCTCACATGTATTTCGCCATTCACTGGCGTCGGCCTGGTTGCGCGGCGGTGCGGATCTCGACCAGATCGGTGTCGCGCTGCGCCACACCTCGCGCGATACGACATCGATCTATGCGAAGGTAGATGTGGAGATGCTGGCAGACGTGGCTCAGCCATGGCCGGGGTGTGCATCATGATGCATCACCATGTCGACCGCTTCGTCCGTCTCAACCGCGCCCTCGGAATGAAGTTTGCCGCGCAGGAGACATCCCTGCACGCTTTTGCGGATTTTACCGCAGAACGATCCATCACGCACGTGACGGCCGCGCTGATACTGGAATGGGCCGGTGGCGCATCGACGCCGGATGCCGCGCAGGCCCGGTTTGATCGCGCTCGCGCGCTCGCGGTGTTCCTGCATGCGGAAGATGCGCAGCACGAGATTCCGGCGATGGGCCTGCTGGGCCGTTCACGACGACGGCGACCCGCCCCGCATATTCTGAGGCGGGACCAGATCAGTCGGATCATGCAGGAAGCGCTTCTGGTGCCCGGTCTGACGCCGATCAGCCCGCTGACATACCACAACCTGTTCGGGCTGCTTGCTTCGACAGGCTTGCGGATTTCGGAAGCCTTGTCCCTGCAGCGCGATGACCTGACAGAGGACGGTCTCATGATCCGCAAAGGCAAGTTCGGCAAAAGCCGCCTCGTGCCGATACATCCTTCAACCCGCGCCGCTCTGGACCGGTATCTCGATGCCCGCAACAGCATGCGCAATGCGAGTGATGACCTCTTCGTTCTGGGCCATGGCCGTGCCCCGACGGCGACCAGGGTTTACGTGGTCTTTGTTCAGATCGTGCGCAAGCTCGGCTATCGCAACCCGACAGGTCCTGGCCCCCGTGTGCACGATCTGCGCCATACATTCGCGGTGCGGTCTCTCGAAGCTTGCGGGACCGATCCACAGGCGGTCTTGCGGCACATGAAGGCTCTGAGCACCTATCTCGGCCATGTCGATATCGCCAATACCTACTGGTATCTTGAGGCCACGCCGGTCCTGCTGAAGATAATCGCGTCGACTGCCGAAGAGACCTGGATCGGAGGTGTGGCATGACCCCGCTCGCTCCCGACCTTTCAGCCTTCCTGCAAACCCACCTCCCGGGCGAATGCGGAGCAAGCCGACATACCATCGCGGCCTATGCCCATGCATTCACCCTCCTATTGCGTTTCGCCGCCGGGCGGCTCAAGCGAACCCCTTCCGAACTTGCCATCGAGGACCTCGACGTTCAGATGGTCAGGGCGTTCCTCGAACACATCGAAGAAGGGCGTGCCAATTCAGTCCGGTCTCGCAACGCGCGACTGGCGGCGATCAAATCGTTCTTCCGCTTCGTCGAGCACCGGCACGCGGTATGCCTTGAGCAGGCGATGATGATCCGGGCCATGCCGATCAAGCGGACAGAAGCCAAGCTGATCGACTATCTCACCAAGGAAGAAGTCCGAGCTTTGCTTGCGGCACCGAACCGCCACACGCCAGGTGGATTGCGGGACCGGGCCATGCTGCATCTGGCCTACGCAGCAGGGTTGAGGGCCTCCGAGTTGCTCGCGGTGCGGATGAATGACTTTCCCGAGGGGTCGTTTTCCAGCGTGCGGATTCTGGGCAAGGGGCGACGCGAGCGCATCCTGCCTCTCTGGAAAGAGACCCAGTCTACCATTCGCGCTTGGCTGGCCGTCCGCCTAAGCAATGTGGGGCCTGAACTGTTCCTGAACCGTGATGGCCGTCAGATGACGCGGGACGGGTTCGCCTACAGGCTCAGGCAGCATGTGGCGACAGCAGAACGCTCGGCCCCGTCGATCGCCGCAAAGCGCGTCACCCCGCATGTGTTGCGGCACAGCTGCGCCATGCATACGCTTCAGGCCACGGGCGATATCCGCAAGGTCGCGCTCTGGCTCGGTCATGCCAGCATCCAGACGACGGAGATATATCTGCGCGCGGATCCGACCGAGAAGCTCGCGCTTCTGGATGCGCATCATGCTCCGCTGATCAAACCCGGCAAGTTCCGGGAACCCTCGGACAAGCTGATGCAGATATTGGCCGTCGCCACACAGAGATCCTGACTGATCGGGCAGAATTGGCGTCCCGCTTTCGGCGGGGCGCTATTCCATCACATAGCCGAGCGCCCGATAACCGGTTCTTCGTTTGGCGGCCATCTTGGCAAGGACCGGGACCGAACTGTCGACATAGTCAACCACCAGCACGTCTTTCTTTTCGTCGTGCCGCCGATGCAACCTGCCGACATATTGCGCCAACGTGCCTTTCCAGGCGATCGGCATGGTCAGGAACAGGGCATCGAGCCGGGCGTCATCAAAGCCCTCGCCGATATAGCGCCCTGTCGCGAGGATCAGCCGTTCCTCATCGTCATCGACATTCAGCGCCGCATGCGCGTCCTTCCGGTCCTTTGCGGACATACCGCCACGGAGTACGACAATGTTCTTCGCAAATCGGGAGAACCGCTGCTTGAGATACTCAAGGTGATCCTTCCGCTCAGTCAGTACGATCGGTGAGCGTTTGGCCTCAAGCGATTTCAGCACGTCATTGAAGATCAGATCGTTTCGGGCTTCGTCCTCCGCCAAAGCGGCATAGATCGCGGGCATGGACGGGCGTTCGGCCATGGCGAGGGCCTCCGGCAATCTAAATCTCGTGTGACGTTCCCGCGCCCGATGGTGAATGCCGCTTTCTGCGGCCTGTGATTTGGCACTCACTTGATGGCGCACCGGACCGCATTGCATGAAGATGATCGGGTGATGCCCGTCTTTTCGGGCGACCGTTGCCGACAATCCCGTGACATAGCGCGCCTTCGATCTGCGGGCGACAAGCTCAAAGCTTGCAGCGGACAGGTGATGGCACTCATCAACGACAAGATGGCCGTAATCGGCAACGATATCGTCAACTTCGCCCTTGCGAACCAGGCTCTGGATCAGCGCCACGTCGATCACACCGGTGGGTTTGCGCTTTCCGGCGCCAATGGTGCCGATCTGCTTCGGGTCGATCTGCAGAAAGGACCGAAGGCGCTCAACCCATTGGCTAAGGAGTTCGCGACGGTGAACCAGAACCAGCGTACCGCGGCCACGATGTGCGATCAGCGCCGAGGCCACGACCGTCTTGCCGAATGCGGTCGTGGCGGCAAGCACGCCGGTATCGTGTTCGGCCAATGCGTCAAACGCTCGCGATTGCGGCTGGCGAAGTTCGCCACGGAAGCGGACCGTCGCCGGCAAGCGGGTTCCGTCTTCGCGCAAATCGTCCAGATCGGCTGTCGCACCGTGATCGGACAGGAATCCGATCGCTTCGTCGAAGCTGCCGCGCGGCAGGGCGACGTGTCGGGGATGCAGTTCGGCACAGGACACAATTCGCGGCTTGCCGAATGTCGGCAGTCGCATCGCCTGCGCGCGATAGAATTCAGGGTTCTGGAACGCGGCCAACCGCACCAGTTGGGCAATCATGGCCGAAGGCAGCTCCGAACGGTCGATATAGACCTGGTCTGCGAGCGTCACCTTGATGGTCGGTGGAACGGGAACATCGAGGCGGCGCGCCGTGCTGCGACGTGACGGAGACATCTTCCAGGGTTCGTCTGCCTGTTCGTCATCCACCGGCATGCGCACGCCCAGCACCCGCCCGGAAAGCTCGGCGGCTTCGACGAGCTTGGTCACCGCTGCCGCCGACAATCTCGGCAGAGAGGACAAATAGGCCCACTGATCGTCATATGGCCGCATGCCCGCGTCCACAAAGACGCTGTTGCCAGCCTTGCGCGCAGTGCTCTGGAGCGGCAGTGCGATCAGGTTTCCGAAGCCGCCAAGCGGCATGATATCCTGGTTTGGAAACAGCCGGTCATAGGAAGCAAAGCCGATTTCCGGCCGCCGTTCCATCGTTTCCGTGATCAGAACCGACCCAAGCTGGCGTGCCAGACGGGCGGCTACCGGTTCGGAGAAGAAGATCCAGATATGACCGCCGTTCCCAGACCTCGATCGTTCCAGCGCTGCAGGGACTCCCTTTGCCCGACAGGTTTCGAGCAGCGCATTGGCGTCTTCCGCCCAGGATGCCTTGTCAAAATCCGCCGCCAGGAACCAGCACGTATCACCCGATAGCAGCGGATAGACGCCGGCGACAAAATCTCCGCTTCGGCCATCATCACCGCGCAGGTGTTTTTCAATGGCGCTTTCGTCCAGCGGGATGAACTTCTGATGGGGGCATTCGCCACATTTGACCTTCGGCTTGCCGCATATGCCCTTCACCCATTCGTTGGCACAAGCAGGCGAATATCCTGAGCGACCGGTCTTCCTGTTTTCCCATCGCACCGGGAATACGTCAGGCCGACCGGTGAACAGGCGGCGGAACAGATCAACCTTTTCGTGCGACGGCGAGGCATTCGTGACGGGGGCGTTCTCGAAGGAGGGCTGTTTCACAGTTGGCACGGGCTCTGCAACGAGACGAACCTCAAGTGCCTCCATCTCGCGCTGAAGCTCACGCCGCTCGGCATCCAGATCGGCCAGGCGCGCTCGAACCCGCGCCAGGTTCGCCTCAATATCGCTCTTGTCGGTCACTCGTGATTTCCACCCAGTCTCTTCCGTCCCGCCCAGCATAATGCGCGGAAGAGACTGGCGTAAGAAGGTTGGCATGACCGCCGAGCGGAGAGTTCGAGGGGGAGTTCATGAGGGGATGTCCTTCTGCGGTTGAGAGCAGAGGCATCATGATTATCCAAAGCGGAAACCCGAAAATGAATCAGAAGAACAACACCTTGAAACCCC
>JAAZLP010000397.1 GCA_012799265.1 Phyllobacteriaceae bacterium
GATGGGCTCGTGGGTGCCGCCGCAGGAGCGGCGACGACGGCGGGGAGCCTCGATGTCGGTGCGCTTGCCGGACAGGGCGTTACGGGCCTCGTTGCGGGCGGCGTGCTGACCGCGATCGTCGGTGCTATCAAGTCAGCGATGGCCAAGGCCTAGCTTCAAGTTACTTCGCGTGTGCCGGGCGCGAGGCGATTGCCAGGCTCGCCCGATACGCTCTAGATGTCGGCGTCCCGCGGCCTCTTGCTGCGGGACTTTCGATGAGTTTCTCCCGACATGAGTTTCGTTTCCGAGACGACCGGCGACCAGAATGGCCGCGCTATCCTTCTCACCCTGATCACCGTGGCCGTCTTCGGCATCCAGGACGCCGTGTCCAAGATGCTGGTGCAGGACTATTCGCCCATCTTCATTACCATGATGCGCTATTGGGGCTTTGCACTTTTTGCTCTGGTTATCGCCTCCCGTCAGGCCCCGCTGCGTCAGGCATTTCGCTCCCGCACGCCGAAATTGCAGATATTGCGTGCCGTCCTGCTCATTGCCGACATCTGGTTTTTCTCACTGGCCCTGCGGACCGTGCCGCTGGGTGAGCTTCAGGCAATCGTCATCGTCTATCCGCTCCTGGTGACGCTTTTCGCCATCCCGATACTGGGCGAGAAGGTAGGCGTTTTCCGCTTTGCGGCCGTCGGTGCTGGTTTCATCGGTGCCCTCATCATCGTGCGACCAGGCGGCGTACCGATGGAATGGGGCGTCGCCTACGCGCTGATCTCATCTGCCCTCTATGCGCTCTACATTGTCGTCACCCGCAAAGTGTCGAGCGTGGACACCAGCGCTACCAGCCTCACATACGTGGCCGTTGTCGGGCTGATCCTCTCCTCCGCAGTTGGTGTCTTCTTCTGGCAACCCATGCCCTGGACAGACTTCGCGCTGGTGGTGGTGATGATGATAACCACCTGTGCCGGGCATGGCATTATGGTCTTTGCCCTCTCCATGGCGCCCGCCAGCGTGCTCCAGCCGTTCAACTATTTCTCCCTGCCCTGGGCGATTGTCCTCAGCATTATTGTCTTTGGTCACTGGATCGACCCCATCTCGCTCGTCGGGGCAGGTGTGATCGTAGCCGCAGGTCTAGTGGTGATGGCTCGGGAGCGGATGCGAGCGTCAAGGTCTTGAACTCTTCGAATACAGGAAGCATGTGTGGCTTGGAGTTCAGGGGAGGCGCGTGATGATCTGGTTGGTGGAAATCGCTCTGGTACTGCTGCTGCTCGGTGGTGGTTGGACCATGCTGACGCGAAGCCGCCATACGGACCGGCGAGAGGCGCTGACCATGCGGCGGGTCGACGCCTATATCGAGACGATCCGCCGGGAGCGGCGCAATCCTGAACTGGCAGCGATGAGCGACATGGAATTGCGCGACTTGCTGCATTCGGGTGCCCGCAATCTCAAGGTGGCAGAACAGAAGCGCGGCTGGACCCTGCTCGGGATCGGCGCAGGGACGCTCATCGCTGCTGCAATTGCGGGCAGCCAGGAGGGCTGGATGGGTTTTGCCGCCGTCGCGGCCATCGGGGCAGTTGTCGGCTATGGCGCCAGCGAATTCCTCACCCGCCGGATGCGGGCGCCGCTTGAACGACATGGCATCGATATTGAGCGGCTGACCGTAGAATAAAAAAACGCCGCCCGTTTGGGCGGCGTCCTGTTTTCGTGCTGTCGGTTAGTTGCCGATGCAGAAGTAGCCATTGGGGCCGTTGAAGCAGACGCTACCGCTGC
>JAAZLP010000031.1 GCA_012799265.1 Phyllobacteriaceae bacterium
CAGGTCGGCGAGCTGACACAGGCCGGCCAGGAGATCGCTGCCGAGCTTGAAGCCACCGAGCAGCGCTTCGCGGCCAAGCTGGGCCAGGCCAGCCGCGTCCTAGAAAGCGTCGCCGAGACACTGGATCAGACATCGGTCCTGTAAAGATTGGCAAACTTTGCCAATCCTTGCTATTCTCCTTTGTGAAGGAGACCGCTCATGGCCACCATGAATATCTCGCTCCCAGCCGCGATGAAGGACTGGGTAGAACAGCAGGTCGCCACCGGCCGCTATGCCAATAGCAGCGACGTCATTCGCGATCTTGTGCGCAAGGAGCAGGAGCGAGCGGAACGCAAGGCTGAATTTGATCGCTTGGTTGAAGAGGGTTTGAATAGTCCCCTGAGCAACCTCACGAAGGACGAACTGCTTGATCGAATTATGACCCGTGCAGAGGCCGCGGTAGACCAGCGGAAGTCGGCTTAGCCATGGGGTGGATCACGTCTCAGCAGGCAGACGATGATCTACAATGGATTGCCGAACAGGGCATCGAGAGGCATGGCGTACAGCAGGCCCGCCGCTATACCAGCCAGTTCATGGCGTTTTTTGATTTGCTAGCCCTCAATCCCAAGATGGGGCCAGAGCGCACGACGTCGAGCGGACCTGTCAGACTCATGCCGTGTGGTCGTCATCACATCGTTTATGTGGAGCGAGGAAGTGACTTGCATATAGTGCGCGTGCTGCACGGTCTTCAAAACTGGCAAGAAATCATCTGACACCTTTGCACACGCCCATCGATGCGCCTATATCTCTCTGGCTGCCCGGCGCGTGAGGACACACATATCCCCGGGGCCTTAATCGATCCTGAGGGAGCTGTCCCTGACCTGGCCCGTGGGCCAGGACATACGGCGCCCACCTACGTATGTAGGTTCCCGGGATCAGATGTCCCACGGCCAGGGCGGCACAGAAATTCTCGGACCCAGAGGCCCCATGGCGGAGCAGACTGTCGAAGAAATCAAGGTTGCGCTCCGCAAGGAAGCTCATGCCCTGCGCGCCGCGCTCGGGCAGGAAGCGCGTGAAGATGCGGCAAAGGCCGCCGCCGACCTCTTCTTCGACCAGGTGAAATTCTCCGGTGACGACGTGATCGCCGGCTATTGGCGCATCCGTGACGAGCTGGATTGCCAGCCCATTCTCATCCGTCTCATGGATTCCGGCCAGAAGGTCGTCCTGCCAGTCGTCGATGGCCCTGACCTGCCGCTAGACCTGCGGGTCTGGGAGGCTGATGCCCCGCTCTATGAGGCTGGCTTCGGGACACTCGCGCCTTCCGATCTTGCCCCGCGCGCCGAGCCGGACATCGTGCTCATGCCGCTGCTTGGCTTTGATAGCGCTGGCACAAGGCTTGGCTATGGGGGCGGCTATTATGATCGCACCCTTGCCAGCCTGAGCAAAAAGCCGCTCCTTATTGGCCTCGCCTTTTCGGCGCAGGAACTTGCCCATATCCCGCGTGAAGACCACGACGTGCCGCTCGATGCAGTGGTGACCGAACTGGGTGTCCGCTTTTTCGAGACCGCTGAATGAAACTGCTTTTCCTGGGTGACGTAGTCGGCCGCACCGGTCGCGATGCCGTGGCCCAACACCTGCCGGGGATCATCGCGCGCTATGGCTTCGATTTCGTCGTCGTCAATGGCGAGAACGCAACCCACGGCAAAGGCCTCAACGCTGCCCATTATCAGGGTCTCCGCGATGCGGGCGCCGACATCGTCACCCTGGGCGACCATGCCTTCGATCAGCGCGAGGCGCTGACCTTCATCGAGCGCGAGCCCCTTCTTCTCCGTCCGATCAATTATGCCCCCGGTACGCCGGGCCGTGGCGCGATGATAGTGGAGGGCCGTAATGGCCACCGCGTCCTCGTGATCAATGCCCTTGGTCGCGTCTTCATGCCGCCGATCGACGATCCGTTCCGCGCCGTCGAGGCTGCGATTGCCGATGCGCCGCTGGGCGAAGTGGTCGATGCGGTGATCGTCGACTTCCACACCGAAGCCACTTCGGAAATCCAGGCCATGGGCCAATTCCTCGATGGCAAGGCGACGCTCGTCGTCGGCACCCATACCCATATTCCGACGGCCGATCACCGTGTGCTTAAGGGCGGTACGGCTTTCATGGCCGATGCCGGCATGTGCGGGGACTTCGATTCCATCATCGGGACGGACACCGAAGAGCCCCTCAATCGCTTCCTCACCGGCATTCCCAATGGCCGTTTCACGCCGTCCGAAGGCGAAGCGACGATCTGTGGCGTGGCCGTGGAGACCGATCCCAAAACCGGCCTCGCGCGCTATGTTTCACCGCTGCGCA
This sequence comes from Phyllobacteriaceae bacterium, assembly GCA_012799265.1. GTDB lineage: Bacteria > Pseudomonadota > Alphaproteobacteria > Rhizobiales > Devosiaceae > Devosia. The sequence goes on from JAAZLP010000031.1 coordinate 2,329, forward strand.
TGGGCGGTGTGCTGTCCGAAATCCTCCCGGATTTTCCGCCGCGCTGAGCTGTTCCTGACAGATTTATCTTGATGCCGAACTTATTCTGGGTTCGGATTGCCCTGTTGCGCCTGGGGACCGAGTTGGGGCGACTTCAGAAATATCCCCCGGATGCTGCGAGACGTGCCGACTAACCTTGCAAAGGGAACCGGGGACATGCTTGACGCAGTCATCAACTTTCTCAACGACATTTTCTGGAGCTACATCCTCATCTACGGGCTGATTGCCGTCGGCCTCTTCTTCACCATCCGCCTTGGCTTCGTCCAGTTCGTCAATTTCGGCGAAATGTTCCGCGCCGTCCTCGGCTCAAAGGAGCACGACAGGGCCGGTATCACGCCCTTCCAGGCGCTCTGCACCTCTCTCGCGTCGCGCGTCGGCACCGGCAATCTCACCGGTGTTGCCGTGGCCCTCTATCTCGGCGGGCCCGGCGCCATTTTCTGGATGTGGGTCGTGGCGCTGGTCGGCATGGCAACGGCCTATGCCGAATCCACGCTGGCCCAGCTCTATAAGATCAAGAACCAGGACGGTGACTATCGCGGCGGTCCCGCATTCTACATCGCCCGCGGCCTCAATGCCCCCTGGGCAGGCGCCATCTTCTCGATCTGCCTCATCATCGCATTTGGCCTCGTCTTCAATGCCGTGCAGTCAAACTCCATCGCTGACGCGGTTCAGGGCGCGTTCGGCATCGACAAGCTCTGGGTGGGTATTGCCCTCGCAGTCCTAACAGGCATCGTCATTTTCGGCGGCATCAGGGGCGTCGCCACGGTGTCGCAATATGTCGTGCCCTTCATGGCCGTCGTCTATCTGCTCGTCGCGATCTATGTGGTCATCGTCAACATCGGTCAGGTGCCAGAGATGCTGGGCCTCATCGTCCGCGATGCCTTTGGCCTTGAAGCTGCCGGTGGCGGCATCGCCGGCGCCATGCTCAACGGCGTCAAGCGCGGCCTCTTCTCCAACGAGGCCGGCATGGGCTCGGCCCCCAATATCGCTGCCGTCGCAACGCCGGATCCGCATCATCCGTCCTCGCAGGGCTTTGTCCAGGCGCTGGGTGTCTTCATCGACACCATCCTCGTCTGCACCGCGACGGCCCTCCTGATCCTCCTCTCCGGCGTTCTGGTGCCGGGCGGCGAACTGACAGGTACCCCCCTGACCCAGGCGGCCATGACCGTCCATATCGGCGGCTTCGGTCATGCCTTCATCGCCATCGCCATTTTCTTTTTCGCCTTCACCTCCATCATCGGCAATTACACCTATGCCGAGAACGCCATGACCTTCCTCAAGCTCGGCAATCTTCCGGCGCTGGTCGTGCTGCGGCTTGCTGCCATGGGGATGGTGATCTGGGGTGCGCTGGAATCGGTGGCGACGGTGTTCAATGCCGCCGACGCCTCGATGGGCCTGATGGCGACGGTCAACCTCATCGCCATCGTCCTGCTTTCCGGCACCGTGGTGAAACTGACCAATGACTATCGTGCCCAGCGCAAGGCCGGAAAGGTGCCGACCTTCCATGCTGCGGATTTCCCGGAGCTCGAAGGCAAGATCGACAAGACGATCTGGAACCGATCCGATCCGGGCTGATCGCGGGGCCATCTGCTGGCGAACGTGGGGGGCGCTTTATTTTTGGCGCCCCTCCGCCTATAAGCGGCGCGATTTTACGAACATACCTTCGAGGGAAACATGGCTGGCCATTCCCACGCCAAAAACATCATGCACCGCAAGGGCAAGTCGGACGCGATCCGATCGAAGATCTTCTCCAAGCTCGCCCGCGAAATCACCGTCGCTGCCAAGATGGGTCAGCCGGACCCGGCCTTTAACCCGCGTCTGCGCCTGGCCGTAACCAATGCCCGCGCCCAGTCCATGCCCAAGGACAATATCGAACGCGCCATCAAGAAGGCATCGGGCGGCGACGCCGAGAACTATGACGAAATCCGCTATGAAGGTTACGGCCCGGGCGGCGTTGCCGTCATCGTTGAGGCGCTGACCGACAACCGCAACCGTACCGCGTCGAATGTGCGCTCCTACTTCTCCAAGAATGGTGGTGCGCTGGGTGAAACCGGCTCGGTCGGCTTCATGTTCGACCGCGTCGGCGAAATCACCTATCCGGCCACGGCCGGAACCGAAGACGCCGTGATGGAAGCCGCCATCGAAGCCGGTGCCGACGATGTCGAGCACGACGAAGAGGGCCACTACATCTATACCAGCTTTGAAGGCATGGCCGAGGTTGCTGCCGCGCTGGAAAAGGTGCTGGGCGAAGCTGAATCGGTCAAGGCGATCTGGAAGCCGCAGAACACCACGCCGATCGACGCCGAAAAGGGCGCGACCCTGATGAAGCTGATCAACACGCTCGAAGAAGATGACGACGTCCAGAACGTCTATTCGAATTTCGAGATGAGCGACGAAGACGCTGCCAAGCTGGCAGGCTGATCTTTAGCGCTATCGTAGCAAAGAAGGCGGCCCAGGTGGCCGCCTTTTTCATGCCGTGCGCTTGAGCAGGATCACCGGATTGTCCTCGATCTGCTCGACCCGCGACATGTTCCGCCCGGCATTCTTGGCCCCATAGAGCCGCTGGTCGGCAATGCGGAATAGCTCGGAAAAGCTGGTTTCGCCCGCAAAGACGGCGCCGCCAATGCTGACCGAAAGGGGACGCTGCTGGCCATCGGGGGTGAAGGTTGCCGTGTTCACCGCAAGCCTTATCCGCTCTGCCGCCCGCTCGGCGCCCGCCTGGTCCAGATGGGGAAGGAAGACGCCAAACTCCTCCCCGCCCATGCGCCCAACGATATCCCCGTTGCGCAGCACAGACCGGATTGCCCGCACGATGATAGTCAGCGCGACATCGCCGACATCGTGGCCATAAAGATCATTGATGGCTTTGAAATTGTCCGCATCGATCATCAGCAGGGCGCCGGCCTTGGCCGTGCCGCCGTCGCGCAGCCATTCATCGACCTTGTCGGTGAAGGCGCCGCGATTGAGACAGGCGGTGAGACTGTCGGTCCGCGCCACGCGGCCAAGCCGTGCATTGGCGATCTTGAGTTTCCGCAGCCTGACACTGAAGAGGAAGAAGAGCGGACCGCCGATGACGATGGGCAGTGCCGTGGCGCTGATCAGCACCCGTGTCCAGGTATCGGGATCGACTTCGCCCAGGATGAGACGGGTAAAGGTAATGGATGCCAGTGCGCAGGCCAGCGTTCCGAAGAGGGTCCAGCGTGCCACGCTGGACCAGCTGCGTGTGCCCGTAATGCTGTTCGGTTGGATCATTGCGACGAAACCTTGGACAGATGTGCGGTGCATGGGCGGCTCCGGAGGAGCCATTCTCGACTAGCCGCTTAGTCCAATGGTGGTGCGATCGCAGGATTGCCCGGTGCGCATGTAGGTGGTCGATGCATCAGCGATGATGCATGTTTTTTGCCAGCCGAACTGGCGGACGGTGATGTCCGATGCCCCCACATTGACCATGTGCTCCTGCGTTCCCGGTACGACCTTAGGCGCAGACGGCTGAAACTAGTCTTGCCCAGACCTCCGCAATTTTACCGATGCTTGGGGGCTGTGGATAAAATGTTGCCTATTTGTTCACTTTGGTCTTGGTAGAGTTCCGTCTGGCTCCTACAAGGAAAAGCATGAACAAGTCCGTGCGAATCATCGGTATAGACCCCGGCCTGCGCCGCTGTGGTTGGGGCGTCATCGACGCGCAGGACAACCGGTTACGCTTTGTTGCCGGCGGCACGCTGACGCCGCCGACGGATGGCAGCCTCGCCAGTCGCCTCGCTATCCTCGCCGAAGGGCTTGAGGCGGTGCTCGACCAGCATCAGCCTGATGAAGTCGCTGTCGAGGAAACCTTCGTCAATGCTGGCGCGCGCTCGGCGCTGATCCTGGGGCAGGCGCGTGGCGTGGTGCTGGTAACGCCTGCGCGGCGCGGCCTTCTCGTGGCTGAATATGCCGCCAATCTGGTCAAGAAATCAGTGGTCGGTGCCGGCCATGCGGAAAAGGAGCAGGTCCAGTTGATGGTCAAGACGCTCCTGCCCACCGCGACATTCAAGGGCGCTGACGCTGCCGATGCGCTGGCCATCGCCATCTGTCATGCGCATCATCGTGTTTCTGCCCGCCGCATGGGGATGGTTCTGTGATCGGAAAGCTCAAAGGCCTCGTGGATTCCTTCGGGGACGACCATGTGCTCATCGACTGTGGTGGCGTTTGCTACGAAGTCTTCTGCTCGTCGCGTACGCTGCAGGCCCTGCCGCGCGTCGGCGAGGCGGCAGTCGTCTTCATTGAGACCATTGTCCGCGAAGACATGATCCGTCTCTATGGTTTCGCCGATCAGAGCGAAAAGAGCTGGTTCCTGCTGCTGACCACCGTTCAGGGTGTCGGCGCCCGCGTGGCTTTGGCCATTCTCTCGGTACTCTCTCCCTCCGAACTCTCGAGCGCCGTAGCGCTTCAGGACAAGGCCATGATCGGTCGCGCCAATGGCGTGGGCCCGAAACTGGCGGTCCGCATCGTGACCGAGCTCAAGGGCAAGGTGCCCGCCATCGGCGCAGTGGACGCTGGTACTCTCGGCCTCCAGGCCGCTCTGGGCGAAGGCGTTGCCGCGACCAATGTCGCCGACGCCGTCTCCGCCCTCACCAATCTCGGCTATTCCGCGGCTCAGGCATCCGCCGCTGTGGCGCGCGTGGTCGCCAAGGAAGGCGAGGATACGGCCACCGAGAAGCTGATCAGGCTCGGCCTGCGGGAGCTGAGTCAGTAATCCTTGCGCTTAGATGCTCTCCTTACTATCCTTACAAAGTAAGGAATTTGAGGCCCGGCAATGAACAGAACCTTTCAGGTTGAAGCGACCTCTTCTGTGACCAGTAAGGGACAGACCACCATCCCCAAAGAGATGCGCGATGCCATGGGTATCAAGGATGGCACCGCCCTTCGGTGGCGGTTGGAAAATGGCGTCCTGACCGTTCGTGCCAAAAGCAAGCGGTTGGAAGATTTTGCTGGCGCATTAGGTGTCCCGCCAAATGGTCGAAGCATCACCATTGAGGAGATGAATGATGACATCGGCGCTGCGGTGGCTGAGCGTTTCGCAAGGTCGACCCAGAAGTGATTGGTCTTGATACGAATGTTCTCGTGCGCCTCTTTGTTCGAGACGACGATGAGCAGATGAAATCTGCTCAGGCCCTTATTGCCGGGTGCACGTCGGAGCAGCCTGCCTATGTTAGCTCTGTCGTGATTGCTGAGCTGGCCTGGGTCCTGGACCGAAGCTACGGCTATGCCGCCGGGGCGATCCATGAGGCCTTCGAGTGGCTTTTTGACAGTGAGAACATTGTCGTCGAACGTAGCGAACTTATGGAGGCGGCAATTCTCACGGCGCGTGATGCAAAGGCGGACATATCGGATGCCATCATTGCTGCGCTTGCTACCGACGCAAATTGCACTGCCGTTGTCACTTTCGACAAGAATGCCGCCAAGCGCATACCCGGAATGGAACTGATCGCGTGACCCTTACCTCTCCCGTCGCTGGGCGCGACGACAGTCTTGATGTGGCGCTGCGGCCGTCCGGTTTTGCTGACTTCGTCGGCCAGGCCGATGCGCGCGCCAATCTGGAAGTCTTCATCGAAGCCGCGAAAATGCGCGGTACGGCGCTCGATCACGTGCTCTTTGTCGGCCCGCCGGGTCTGGGCAAGACCACGCTCGCCCAGATCATCGCCAAGGAATTGGGTGTCGGCTTCCGCGCCACGTCCGGTCCGGTCATCGCCAAGGCAGGCGATCTGGCGGCGCTTCTCACCAATCTCGAAGAGCGCGACGTGCTCTTCATTGACGAGATCCATCGCCTCAACCCGGCGATTGAAGAAGTTCTCTATCCGGCGATGGAAGACTTCCAGCTCGACCTCATTATCGGGGAGGGCCCGGCCGCGCGTTCGGTGCGCATCGACCTCGCCAAGTTCACTCTTGTCGGTGCGACCACGCGGGCGGGTCTCCTGACGACGCCGCTCCGCGACCGTTTCGGCATTCCGGTGCGGCTCAATTTCTATACGCCCGAAGAACTGGTGAAGATCGTCACCCGCGGCGCGCGCCTCATGGGCATGCCCATGTCTGCCGATGGTGCCATGGAAATTGCTCGCCGTTCGCGCGGGACGCCGCGTATCGCCGGCCGCCTGCTGCGCCGGGTCATCGACTTCGCCATGGTCGCGGGCGCGTCGGAAGTGAACAGTGCCATCGCTGACAAGGCGCTCCTGCGTCTCGACGTTGACGCCCGTGGTCTCGACCAGCTCGATCGCCGCTACCTCACCACCATCGCCGATTTTTACAATGGCGGCCCTGTGGGCATCGAAACCATCGCAGCCGCGCTCAGCGAACCGCGCGATGCGGTCGAAGAAATCGTCGAGCCCTATCTTCTCCAGCAGGGTTTTATCCAGCGTACCCCGCGCGGCCGCATGCTGACCTCGATTGCCTTCCAGCATCTTGGGCGCGTCGTGCCGCAGGGATTTGTCGGCATCCAGTCGAGCCTCTTTGAAGAAGGTGAAGAATGAGCCGCCATATCATCAGCTTCCCCATCGAGGACCAGATCTTCAATTATCGTGTTGCCGCGATCATCGTGGTCGACGGGCATATTCTGGTCTGCAAGGAAGATGATGATCACTATGTGATGCTGCCCGGCGGCCGCGTCGAACTGGGCGAAGCCAGCGCCACCAGCCTTGCCCGCGAGATCGAGGAAGAGATCGCCATGCCCGCCCGGATCGGCGAGATGGTCGCTACGTCCGAGAGCTTTTATACGGGCCGCGGCGAGACCTACCATGAGCTGGGCTTTTTCTTCCGCGCCGAGTTGATTGGGCAGGGGCCCAACGGGCAGGAGCCCTGGCTCACCCGCCCCGACGAGGGACATCTCCTCAAATTCTACTGGGTGCCGCTCGATGGCGACGCGCTGGAGCGCTTCAACCTCATGCCGCCCTGGCTGCCCGAATTCCTGCGCAATCCGCCGAACGGCCACGCCCACATCGTCCACGACGAGCGGTTGCCATGACGGCGCCATCGGACCGCATCGCCGACACATTGAAACTCAGTCGTCCCGCCCATCGTGCGTTAGCCGCCGCCAACATCGTCACTTTCGCTGACGCCGCCACCTGGACCCGCAAAGCCATCGCCGATCTCCACGGCATCGGCCCCAAAACCTTCACTGAACTCGACCCCGCCATGGCCGAACGTGGCCTCACCTACAAAGACCGATGAGCGCCCACACCTTCCCAGTCCGCATCTATTATGAAGACACCGACTTCTCCGGGAACGTCTATCACGCCGCTTATCTGAAATTCTTCGAGCGCGGCCGCACCGAGTTTCTGCGCGATCTGGGTATCCACCATCATGAGCTGGTCGAAGACGGCCTCGCTTTCGCCGTCCGCTCCATGGAGATCGACTTCATCGCCGCTGCACGGATCGACGATCTCCTGACCGTGACGACCGAAGTGCTCGAGGCCGGTGGCGTCCGCCTTGTGTTGAGCCAGACAATTCTGCGTGAGGACAAGGTCATCACCACCGCCAAAGTGCAGGTCGTGACCATCAAAACCAGCGGTGGACCGGCCCGTTTGCCCGCCGATCTGCGCGCCCGTCTCGTGCCGTCGACTGCCTGACGCCGGCGTCCGCAGAGTCTCTTTTTTAACCCTTTGGTGACCATAAATGGCGCATTGGCAGATTTGCCGTGTGCCCGGCCCCCCGTGTCCGGAATTACTCGGCATTTCTCTTAATTTTGACAGATTTGCTGCCCACGCACCAAAGCGTAGGGCCAGCGTACGGGCCGGCCAAAAGGGAATAGACATGGAAGCCATGGATGCAGTTGGAGCCGCCGCTCCTCATGCGGACCTCTCCATCTGGGGCCTGTTCTGGGCCGCCGACTTTGTCGTCAAATCGGTCATGCTCGGTCTGCTCGCCGCATCGGTATGGTGCTGGGCGATCATCATCGACAAGGTCATCACCTATCGCCGTAGCCAGGCCGAGATGAACCGCTTCGAGCGCACCTTCTGGTCCGGCCAGTCGCTGGAAGAGCTTTACCAGCAGCAGGCGGAAAAGCCGACCGGTGGCCTCGGCGCTGTCTTTGTCGCCGCCATGAAGGAATGGAAGCGTAGCCACGAGCAGAATGCAGCCAGCTTTGTCGGCATGCAGCAGCGCCTCGACAAGGTGCTCGACGTCGCCATTGCCCGCGAAAGCGAATATCTCGAAAAGCGCCTCGGCTTCCTCGCCACCGTGGGTTCCGCCGGTCCGTTCATCGGTCTCTTCGGCACCGTCTGGGGCATCATGAATGCCTTCACCAATATCGCGGCCTCGTCCGACACCAATCTGGCTGTCGTTGCTGGTCCGATCGCGGAAGCGCTGTTCGCGACAGCCATCGGCCTCGTCGCCGCTATCCCGGCCGTTATCGCCTACAACAAGCTCAGCTCCGACGCCGGCAAGATGATCGGCCGTCTCGAAGGCTTTGCCGACGAATTCTCCACCATCCTTTCCCGCCAGCTCGAAGCACGGAACCGCTAATATGGGTATGGGCACGTCAGGCGGAGGCGGCGCAAGCGGGGGCGGCCGTCGTCGTCGCCGCAAACGCAGCGCCATGATGAGCGAGATCAACGTGACGCCGATGGTCGACGTCATGCTGGTGCTGCTCATCATCTTCATGGTCGCCGCCCCGATGATGACCTCGGGCGTACCGGTCGATCTGCCGCGTACGGCTGCCGCCGAGATGCCGAGCCAGACCCGGCCGATCACCGTTGCCGTGACGCCGGAGGGCGCGATTTTCGTGGACGAAACGCCGGTCAGTGAAACCGATCTCGTCACTACCATCAGCAGCCTCGCCACCGTCGAGGACCGCATTTTCCTGCGCGGCGACACCACCGCCAATTACGGCACCGTCATGCGCGTCATGGGCATGCTCTCGGCCGCCGGTTACACCAAGATCGGGCTCGTCACCGAGCGCGAGAGATAGGCCAGGGGCATGCGCACCGGTCTCACCGTATCGATCGCCGCACATGTGGTGCTGATCACGCTCGGTCTCATTAACCTGGGAACGACGGAACAGCTCACGTCCAATGTGCAGTCGATCGCGGTCGACCTCGTGCCCATCGAGGAATATGCCAATATCCGCCTCGGCTCGCTGGAAAGCGAAGTGGTGGAAACCGATACGCCTTCGGTCGTCGAGTCCCCGGATGAGGCCCAGCTTGCCCAGCCGACCGGCAATACCGAGCAGGATCAGCCGACCCCGTCGCCCGCTGACGTCCCGACGCCGCAATCGGTGACTGAAACCGCGCCCGCTCCCGAGCAGCAGCCTGAACCTGAGCCCGAACCCGAGCCGGAGCCGATCCCCGAACCGACGCCGGCCCCGGAGCCTGAGCCGGAACCAGCGCCTGCGCCGCCACCGGAGCCGACGCCGACACCGCCCACACCGACCCCCGTGACCCCGGTCATGCCGCAGCAGCGGCCGGCTGATCTCGTGCCGACGCCCGCCCCGGCGCCGGAACCCGAGCCGACCCCGGAACCAGAACCCGAGCCCGAGCCGGAACCAGCCCCTGAACCGGAGCCGGAACCCGAGCCGACGCCGCCTGAGCCCACGCCGCCGACTCCGCCCCAGCCGACCCAGGTGGCGACCGCGCTGCCGACCTCGCGTCCGTCCGATCTTGAGGATGTGCGTGCCCAGGCGCGCGCTGCCGAAGCGGCGCGCAAGAAGCGTGAAGAAGAAGAGCGCGCGCGCCAGGCCGCTGCCAGTCAGCAGCAGACCCGTCCGTCGCCGCAGCCTGCCGAGCGTCCGGCCGACGACATTTCGGCCATCATCAACAATGCCCCCACCACGGGCGGCACGACCGGCAGCGGTGGCTCGCCGACCCTTGGCGACACAACCGGCACTTCGGCCCGCCTCAGCCAGACGGCCATCGATGGGCTCGTCTCGCGCATCAAGACCTGCTGGAACCTGCTGCCGAGCGACTACAATAGCGGCATGAACGTGACCCTGCTGGTTTCCATGAACCGCGACGGCAGTGTCAGCGGCACCCCGCAAGTGCTCTCTGCCGATGGTTCGACCGCCGGTCAGGCCATCGCCCGTGCGGCCCAGCGTGCCGTGGTCCAGTGCGGTCCCTATAGCATGCTCTCCCCCGACGCTTACGATCAGTGGCGTCAGATCGAAGTTGAACTCAGACCCTGACCATGAATTTGCCCGTTTGCTACCTTTGAAGGGGCAGACGGCCAGACTGGAGAAGAAACTGATATGACCCTGCTATCCCGGCGCTCGGCGTTGAAGCTTGGCCTTGCTGGTGGTGCCCTCTGGGCCACCGCTCCCATGTCCTTTGCGCAGCTGCGCATCGTGGTGGAAGGGGCCAACTTCCAGCCGCTGCCCATCGCCATTCCCGACTTTGCATCCTCCGACCCATCCTTCGGACGCGAGATTGCCGATATCGTGCGCAACAACCTGCGCCGCTCCGGCCTCTTCCTGCCGCTTGATCCGGCCTCGCTGCCGGTCAGGGTGGGCGACGTCAACGCCACCCCCGATTTTGCCACTTGGCGCACTGCCAATGTCGATGGCGTGGTCATGGGCGCCGTGGAGCGCGGCGGCCAGATTTCTGCTCAGGTCCGCGTCTGGGATACCCAGCAGGCCAGCCAGGTCGTGGGCAATTCCTACGCCACCGATCCGAGCTCGGCCCGCCGCATCGGCCATCTCGTATCCGACGCCATCTATAGCCAGCTCTCGGGCGGTACCGGCTATTTCGATACGCGCGTCGTCTATGTGGCGGAAAGCGGCCCCAAGGCCAACCGCACGCGTCGCCTCGCCATCATGGATCAGGACGGCGCCAATGTGCAGTACCTGACCGATGGCTCGACCATGGCGCTCACGCCGCGCTTCTCGCCCAATGGCGACCTCGTCACCTATATGAACTTTGCCGATGGCAACCCGCAGGTATACCTCCTGCAGCTCTCCACTGGCCGTCAGCAGCGCCTGGCTGCCGTGGGTGCGATGACCTTTGCCCCGCGCTTCTCGCCCGATGGCGGCACCGTTGCCTTCTCGGTGGAACAGGGCGGCGCGACCAATATCTATTCGACCTCGGTCAATGGCGGCCAGCCGGTCCAGCTGACCTCAGGCGCGGCGATCGATACCGGTCCGTCCTTCTCGCCGGATGGCAGCCGCATCATCTTTGAAAGCGATCGTGGTGGCTCACCCCAGATCTATATGATGGCTGCCAGCGGCGGTAACGCCCAGCGCATCAGCTACGGCCAGGGCAGCTATTCGACGCCCGTGTGGTCGCCAACCGGCGACCTCATCGCCTTCACGCGCCAGTCCGGCGGTCAGTTCCATATCGGCATCATGAACCCCGATGGCTCGGGCGAACGGCTGCTCTATTCGAGCTTCCACGCCGAAGGCCCGACATGGGCGCCCAATGGCCGCGTCATCATGTTCTTCCAGGATCCGGGTGGCAATGACGGTCCGCGCCTGATGAGCGTCGATATCTGGGGCCGCGCCGCCCAGTCGATCGCGACCGAGACCTATGCGTCCGACCCGGCATGGTCCGGCCTGCGCCGCTGATCATCCGATCCGCCTTGCTCTTCAACACCCCGGTCACAAGCCGGGGTGTTTTGTTTTCGGGCGCGGGAACTCGGTTAGGGGAAGCGCATTTCTACGCGCCGCCGGGTCTCCTGGATCACCGATTTCTTTTTCGTGAAACCAGAGTTTCTGACCCCCGCCATTTCGGGATAAGTCATTGAAAAAACAAGCAAAATAGACCATTTCTGGCCACCGCAAATTTTTCGACAGCGATTTTCAAACCGGCCGCGAACCACCCCCGTATTCCCGGATAGCTCCAGCAAGTGGGGCCCAAGACAACAGGAAGGTTCACTCCAATGATTTCGCTTCGTACTCTTTCGGTCGCTGCTGTTCTCGCCTTTGGTTCCGTCTCTGTCGCCGCGCCCGTCTTTGCCGCAGACATGAATATCGTCGAAACGGCCATTGCCTCGCCCGACCACACAACGCTGGTCGCCGCCGTTCAGGCAGCCGGCCTTGCCGAAACCCTCCAGGGCGAAGGTCCTTTCACCGTTTTCGCTCCGGTCAATGCCGCCTTTGAAGCGCTCCCGGCTGGCACCGTCGACAATCTGCTCCTGCCGGAAAACAAGGATCAGCTGGCTGCCGTGCTGACCTACCACGTCGTCCCGGGCGACATTCACGCAGCCGATCTCATCAAGCTCATCCAGGACAATGGCGGTGAGTTCAAGGCGGCGACCGTCCAGGGCGGCGAGCTGACCTTCAGCCTCGATGGCGACATGGTGAAGATCCTCGACGGTGCTGGCGGCACTGCAACCGTCACCGCTGCCGATCTCGATCAGACCAATGGCGTCATCCACGTCATCGACGCTGTGCTGCTGCCCGCTTCCTAAGCGACACGTTGCGTCTGCCGGGTTTCAATCCGGCGTGACACCTGTGGACTGATCGCGATGAAAGTGATCACCTAAGCTACCAGCGCCGTCCGGATCATCCGGGCGGCGTCGGTGTCTGAACCATGGAGGATAGGATTATGAATCGTCGCTCCCTGCTGCTCTCGGGCGCCCTGACCGGCCTTGCTGCGTTTATTGGCCTTGGTCGCGCCACGCAGGCCGCCGAAGGCGATTTTCCCTTTACGTTGACCGACGATGAGTGGAAGGCAAAGCTTGACCCGGCCGCTTATCAGGTGCTTCGCCATGAGGGCACAGAACGGGCCTTTACCTCGCCGCTCGATAGCGAAAAGCGCGAGGGCATCTTCCATTGCGCAGGCTGCGACCAGGCGCTGTTTGAATCATCGAAGAAATTTGACAGCGGCACCGGCTGGCCGAGCTTCTGGGATTTCATCCCCGGCGCCATAGGCACCTCGATCGACAATTCCCTCTTTATGACCCGTACCGAGGTGCATTGCAGCAATTGCGGCGGGCATCAGGGCCATGTCTTCGAGGATGGTCCCCCTCCGACGGGCCTGCGCTACTGTATCAATGGCGTGGCGCTTCGCTTCCAGCCTGCCGCCTGAGTTCTCCGCATTGCTGCATCGCTCCAGCCGGTCTTGATCGCAGGGCCGGCTTTCCGTTACCTCATGGTCAGCGCATTCAAGGCGAGTGGCAATGAAAGTCACCATCATTGAGGTTGGTCGGGTTCCCGAACCGCTTCAGCAGCAGTTTTCTCCCTATCGCGACATGTTTGCGGCCATGTTTGCTTCGACCGGGCTGCCGTTCGAGCATGACGTGGTGGACGTACAGGCGGGTGATGACCTCCCTGATCCCACAACGCTGGAAGCAATCGCCATTACCGGCTCATCGGCCGGGGTCTATGAGGACCATGCCTGGCTTGAGCCGCTGCGTGATTTTATCCGCCAGGCCTATGCCCATGGCACGCCCATGCTGGGCATCTGCTTTGGCCACCAGATCATGGCCGATGCGCTTGGCGGCGAAGTGCGCAAGTCAGAAAAGGGCTGGGGCCTGGGGCGGCACAGCTATCGTGTCACCCAACGTCCCGACTTCATGGCCGACGCGCCCGAAAGCCTCTGCGTCGTCTGCTCGCATCAGGACCAGGTCATCGTCCCGCCCGCCGAAGCCGAAGTGATCCTTGCATCCGACTTCACGCCCAATGCCGGGCTCTACTATCGATCCGGCAAGGCGCTGAGTTTCCAGCCGCATCCCGAATTTGATGATGCCTATGGTCTGGCACTCGCGGAGCTTCGTCGGGGCAGGGCAGAGGACCAGGTGGTAGAGACAGCCCTGTCATCGTTCGCGGTTCAGTCTGATAGCCAACTACTGCGAAACTTTATTGGCCGGTTCATGCGCCAGGCAATCGACCTAGTATAAATACGGAATTAACCTAGCTGATAGAGGTTTAGGTCGAACATTTCGGCCTGGGGCTCCTTCATGCGTCGTTTCGGAAGTCTTTCGATTACTCAGAAGCTCGTGCTGGCATTTGTCGGCTTTGGGGCTCTGGTTATCTGCTTTGGGGGCTATGCCCTCGTTCAACTGATCGAACAGTCCAATATGGTGGTGATCCTGCCGCTGATCGCGGCAGGCGCCTCGGCCGCCGCCGGATGCGCCAGCGTCTTCCTGCTGTTCCGCAAGGTCGTTGCCAATCGTCTCGGCCAGCTCGTCGACATCACGGCCGCGCTCACGTCCGGCAAGACGGACGTGACGATACCCGCGCAGAGGGCCAATGACGAGCTGACCATCATGTTCGAAGCCTTTGGCAGCTTCCGGGAAGCCCTGATCGAACAGGAACAGCTGCAGGCCTCCGAGCAGCAGCGCAATGCCGAATCCGGTCAACGGCGTCGCGCATCGGATCGGCTCAATGCCGACCTGCAATCGACCCTGCTCGCCGTCATGCAGGGTGATCTGTCCCGCCGCGTGGCGACCGACTTCGAGCAGGAGGAGCTACGCCAGCTCTCCGGGCAGGTAAACGGTCTCCTGGAGGCCGTAGAGGGCGGGCTGACCAGCACCGGGCGCGTCCTGTCGGCTCTGGCGCAGGCGGACCTCACCAAGCGTGTTACCGGCAACTTTACCGGCGCCTTTGCGGAACTGCGCGACAATACCAATGCCGTCGCTGACCGCATGTCGGAGGTCATGGGTGATCTTCAGGTGACCTCTCGTCGCCTCAAGACGGCCACTGGCGAAATCCTCGCGGGCTCCAACGACCTTTCGGCCCGCACCAGTCGACAGGCCAATATGGTCGAGCAGACCTCTTCAACCATCCAGCGGCTCTCAGGCACTGTGGGTGCTAATGCGACCCGCGCGGAAGACGCCAATCGCGCCGTTGGCGAAGCCTCGCGCATCGCCATTGAGAGTGGCACCGCCATGGATGCCGCGTCCCGGGCGATGGAGCGCATCTCCACCTCATCGGAGAAGATCTCCAACATCATCGGTCTCATCGACGACATCGCTTTCCAGACCAACCTCCTTGCCCTCAATGCCTCGGTAGAAGCGGCACGGGCAGGGGAGGCGGGCAAGGGCTTTGCCGTCGTCGCGGTTGAAGTCCGCCGCCTCGCCCAGAGCGCCGCTGAGGCCTCGGGCGAGATCAAGGAACTGATCGACCTCTCGGTGGGTGAAGTGAAATCCGGCACGCAGGTGGTGATGCAGATCGGCGAACGGATTGCCGCGCTCAATGCCTCCGTGATGGAAAGCGCCCGCATCATCGGCGAGATCACCACTGCCAGCCGCGAGCAGGCCGTTGCGATCAGCGAGGTCAGCGTGGCGGTTCAGCAGATGGATGAGATCACCCAGCATAATGCGGCGCTGGTCGAGGAGACCAATGCCACAATCGAGCAGACCGAATCCCAGGTTGGGGAGCTGGATCGGATCGTCGCGGTGTTCCATCTCAACGACGAAAATAACCGTCAGATCGCTGCGCGCCGCGCGGCCTGACCGGCTCAAAAACAATGGGGCGCTCGAGGGCGCCCCATTTTCGTTCATAATTCGTTCATAAAGGTCAGTTTTCCAACAGATGCGCGATCTCTGAGCGCAGTTGGACGAGCCCGATATTCTTCTCGCTCGAGGTCAGGACCAGTTCAGGATGCGCTGCCGGACGCTTGGCAATCGTCGCCTTGGTCTTGGCAACAACGGCCTCAAGATCTTTGGCAAGTGGCTTATCGACCTTTGTCAGCACGACCTGATAGCTCACCGCAGCGCGGTCGAGTTCGTTCATCACACTGATATCATTATCTTTTGGCCCGTGGCGGCTATCGACCAGCACATAGACGCGACGCAGCGTGGCGCGGCCCGTGAGATACTGATGGATCAGCGCGGTCCAGGCCTTCACCTTCGGCTCCGGCGCCTTGGCATAGCCATAACCGGGCATATCCACGATCCGCAGCGGCTCGCTCTGGCTCTCAAAAATGTTCAATTCCTGCGTTCGCCCAGGCGTATTGGACGTCCGCGCCAGCCCCGAGGTTCCGCACAGAGCGTTGATAAGGCTCGACTTTCCGACATTGGAGCGGCCGGCGAAGGCGATTTCCAGACGGTCCATCGGCGGCAGGTCGGCGATGCGCACGCAGCCTTTCACGAACTCGAAGGGCCGCGCAAACATGAGGCGACCGCGTTCTACGACGTCGGGTGGAAAATCAGGTTGGGTCATTGTGGTCCCACAAAAATCAAGGCCCGCCAGGGGTTTCCGGCGGGCCTTCGTGATCAATAATCCGGATCAGTTTTTGGTCGGCTCTGCCGGTTTCGGCTTGCGCTTGAAGCTGTCCAGGATGTTTCCGAGAAGGTTCACCTCAACGCCGTGGCGCTTCATGATAAACCACTGCTGGGCAACAGAAAGAAGGTTGTTCCAGGCCCAGTAGATCACCAGACCGGCGGGGAAGGTACCCAGCATGAAGGTGAAGATGACGGGCATCCAGTTGAAGATGGCGGCCTGGGTCGGATCCGGCGGCGGCGGGTTGAGCTTCATCTGCACCCACATGGTGATGCCCATGATGACCGGCCACACGCCGAGATGCAGGAACGAACCGATGATCGGGATCGCCGTCGGGTTCCACGGGATCAGGCCGAACAGCGTGAAGATGTTGGTCGGATCGGGCGCCGCAAGGTCTTGAATCCAGCCAAAGAACGGCGCGTGGCGCATCTCGAGCGAGATAAAGATAACGGTGTAGAGCGCAAAGAAGACGGGGATCTGAACCAGCACCGGCCAGCAGCCGGAGAGCGGGTTGATCTTTTCCTTCTTGTAGAGCTCCATCATCGCCTGCTGCTGGGCAGCACGATCGTCCTTGAAGCGTTCCTGGATCGACTTCATTTCCGGCTGAACGCGACGCATTGCTGCCATGGAAGCGTAGGAACGGTTGGCCAGCGGGAAGAAGATGCCCTTGATGATCACGGTCACCGCCAGAATGGCGAGGCCGAAATTGCCGAGGATGCCGTAGAGCGTGACCAGCAGCCAGTGCATCGGCTTGGTCAGGAAGTGGAACCAGCCCCAGTCGATCAGAAGCTCAAGGCGATCAAAGCCATAGGTCTCCTGATAGGAGGAAATGACACGGTCTTCCTTGGCGCCAGCGAAGACATAGGCCTCGTGCGACACCGAGCCGCCAGCCGGAACCACGACGGGCTGGGTTTCGACATAGTTGGACTGGAAGACGTTGATGCCGTTGGGATTGCTGTAGGCGAAGCGGGCATTGATGGCCGTGCCTGCCTTGGGCAGTACGGCCGTCGCCCAGTACTTGTCAGCGATGCCGAGCCAGCCAGTGGTCGAAGAGAAATCGACCTGACGCTCGTTCTGAAGGTCACCATACTTGCGGGCGACATAGTTGTTGTTGCCAAGAACGCCGATAGGCCCTTCATGCTGGATGAAGAAGTTCTGAACCTGCGGGTTACCGTGGCGGACGACGCGCGAATAGGGGAACAGCGCGATGTCGCCGGTGCCCTGGTTGTCGACAGTCTGGGTGACCGTAAAGAGGTAATAGTCGTCGACGGCGAAAGTGCGATGGAAAACAAGGCCCTGGCCATTGTCATAGCGCAGCGTGACAGGTGTCGTCGGCGTCAGCGTCGTGTTGTCACCTTCAACGGTCCAGACAGTCTGGCCGTCGGGAAGAGCGACGGTTGAGCCGGCTGCTGCAGCCCATCCCTGCTCGACGAAATAGGCGTCCGGCAGGCCGGCCGGCTTGAGCAGCGCAATGATGTCGGACTCAGGTTCCGCCGTTTCGCGGTAGTTCTTGAGTTCGAGGTCGTCGATGCGGGCGCCAGTGGCGTTGATCGAGCCTTCGAGATCGGCGGTGTTGATGGTGATGCGCTGGCTGGCGGCCAGGGCGGTATCGCGATCAGCGAAAACCTGGATGCCGGTCTCGGCGGGGGCTGCCGCGGCGCCATCAGCGCTGGTCTGCGGCACGGCGAGGCTCTGGGCTTCAGCCTGCTGCGCTGCGCGCAGTTCAGCCTGCCGCTGGGCCTGCTCAAGTTGTGGTCCGGCAACGAAGAACTGCCAGCCGAACAGCACGAGCATGCTGAGCACGACGGCGAGGATCACATTGCGATTGTCAGAATTCATGGTCTGGCGTTCCGTTGGCCGCGGCCGGGCGAATTTCGAGTTTCCCCAGCGTCGGGTCGATGTACGCGGGCGATAAGGCCGCTCAAGTCGGCTACAAGTTTGGCGTAGGGCAAGCTGAGGGCCTCCCGTCGCGCCAAGAGCACATAGTCATGTCCAGGCAGAAAGTCACGCCCACAAGCTGCCGCAGCCGCACGAAGACGGCGTTTTATACGGTTTCGTTCGGGGGAATTGCCGACTTTCTTGGTGACGGTGTAGCCGATGCCGGCATCGTCTTCGGCTACCGGTATGACCTGCAGCCCAAATGCAGAACGCCCGGCGCGATTGCCCCGGGCTGCTCTTTGAAATTGTGCGCGCCGCTTCAGGCGGCGCAGCTTTGCAGGCTGAGACTGTTCGGCCGTCATGCGGCCAACAATCCTTAGGCCGACAGCTTCTTGCGGCCGTCGCGACGACGACGGTTGAGAATTGCGCGGCCGTCCTTGGTTGCCATGCGGGCACGGAAACCGTGACGGCGGGCACGCACGAGCTTGCTGGGCTGGTATGTACGCTTCATAACATCAGACCGCGCGCTTGCACGGTTCCTCTTATTGCGCTGCCAAAAGCAGAAATGGTCTAGGTGGCGGGCATGCCGCGCCGCCTTCGGGTTGGTGGGGTCTATAGGGAAAAGAGGACGCCAAGTCAACGCGCCTTGAGTGGTTCTTCCCGCCCGGCCAAGCGGTTGTCAACCGTTCCATTCCCCAGCATAAGTGCGGTACCTCATTCTGGCCACGTGGCGGACATGGCTGAACCATCTCGACCGGATATCTGCATCGTCGGCGCGGGAGCGCTGGGAATCGCATTGGCACAGCATGCCAGGGCGTTGGGCGCCGCCGTGCTGCTGGTCGACAGGGGAATCGCAGAGCCAGGCGATGCCACGGAACAGTCCCTGCGACTGGCGTCGCTGCAAGCCAGCGCGGCGCGCGCCCATGCTATTCGAGGTGCAGGACAATTCGGGATAAACTCCGGCGCTGCCAAGATCAGCATGCGCGCCGTGCAGGAGCGAGCGCATGGAATTGGTCGATCCAGCGCGCCGCTAACGAGTCGCGACAGCCTGACGGCACTCGGTATTGATGTCGTTCGCGGGGAGACCCGGTTCGCCGATCCCAATTCGCTGCTGATCGGGGATATGCAGTATCGACCGCGCTCCATCATCCTCGCGACTGGCGCGATTCCGGTCGTGCCGACGATCCCGGGTCTCGATCAGATCGATTTTTTTACGCCTGACACCATTCTCGACAACACCCGCAAGCTTACCCACTTGCTGGTTCTGGGCGACGACGAGCCGGCTTATGTGCTGGCGCAGGCCGCAAGCCGCCTTGGTGCAGAGGTGACGCTGGTGCCACAGGGCAGGGCGCTGACGTCATATGACCGTGAGAGTGCCGACATCCTTCTGGACACGCTCCGCGCGGAAGGCGTCCGCATTCTGGATGGCAGTGCGGTGACAGAGATCGTCCCCAGGACCCAAGGCATTGGTGCCGTGGTTTCTCTGCCCGACGGCGAAGTGACGGCGCTGGACCTTTCCCATGTGCTCGTGGCCACCGGGCGTGTTTCGGACCTTTCGGGCCTCGATATTGAAGTGGCTCGTTGGAAGCCACAGCATGCCCACTACGCCGCAGGGGGACTCGGCGAGACCACCAACCGGCGCATCCGCGTCGTAGGCCCTGCAGCCGGTATCACTCAATGGCAACATGGCCTCCGTCATGGCAAGGCTGTCATTGAGGCTATTGTCCTTGGCCGCGCTTCTCACGCGGTGCCTCCCTCACCAAAGCTGGTGATGACAGACCCGCCGCTGGCACAGATCGGCCAATTGCCAGCGACAGACGCAAAGTTGCGGCCGGGCCATCACCTCTACCGCGAAAGTTTCGTCGAGAACGCGCAGGCGAGGGCCTCAGGGCAGGGGGGCGGTCTTGCCAAGCTGGTAATCAATGCCAAGGGACAGATCGTCGGTGCCGCACTGGTCGGCCCAGCGGCGCCCGAGCTGGCGGCAGTGCTGGCGGTTGCCATGGAGCGGGGCATTCCCGTCTCGGATCTCGCAAGCCTCTCCTTGCCCTCTCCCAGCCTGTTTGAGCTGCTGGTGCGGATGGGTCAGCGCCATAAAGCTGGGCAGGCTCCCTCGGCATGGGCGCAGCGTATTGGGTCATTGCGGCGGTCGCTCAGAATCTAGTTGTGCAGGCATCGATCCGGATGAAGCTGCGTTACGTAGTGCATTCATGCCCGGGGGCTGACGCCCACTCCACGCCTGGCATATGATCGAGGCGAGATGAAAGACGATTCCCGCGTCACCATGAGCCGGTTTTCCGGTCTCTCCAGCAAGTTGATCGCCACGATTATCGGGGTGATCTTTCTGGTCGAAATCGTCGTCTATCTTCCGTCCATCGCCAGCTTCCGCACAACCTGGCTCGAAGATCGCCTCCGCGTCGGCGTAGTCGCAGCACGGGTTCTGGACGCTGTTCCCGATGTCATGGCCCTGCCGCGCGAACTGACGGACCGGTTGCTCACGTCCGCAGGGGCGGACGCGATCGTCTATCGCCGTGAGGGGCAGAGCCAACTCATCGAGCGCACTGAGCCGGTACTGCCGGAGCGTGCCGTCACCGCAGACTTGCGGCAGGGTGATTTGAGCAGCCAGATTGTGGGGGCATTCGATACGCTCTTCGCCGGGCCGGGCCGCACATTGCGCATCGTTGGAGAAGGGGAAGTCGACGCCAGTCTGGTTGAGCTGCTGATGCCCGAGCAGCCCCTGCGCCGGGACATGATCGATTATTCGCGCAGCATCGCGTTGGTCTCCTTGGGTATCGCCGCCGCAACCGCCTTCGTCCTCTATATGCTGGTGAGTACGCTGTTCATTGATCCCATCGTTCGGCTCACCGGCAATATGCTGGCCTTCCGCAAGGCGCCTGAAAATGGGTCGCTGATTCTGACCCCATCGACGCGCCGCGACGAGATCGGCATTCTGGAACGCGAGCTCGCAGCGATGGAGAGCGAGATTTTCACCATGTTGCGCCAGCGGCGACATCTGGCCGATCTTGGCCTGGCTGTCGCAAAGATCAATCACGACCTGCGCAATACCCTGACCTCCGCGCAATTGCTGTCCGACCAAGTGGCGACGCTGGATGATCCCAAGGTGCAGCGGCTGGCGCCGCGGCTTGTCACGACCCTCGACAGAGCCATCGGCTTTGCCCAGTCGGTCCTCGATTACGGGCGGGAGACCGCGGCGCCGCCCCAGATGGTTTCGGTTCGGCTGCGTTCATTAGTTGAAGACGCGGCGTTCGAGGCGAGGGCCGCCGGCAATCCTATGGTGATGTTCCGCAACGCAGTGCCCGATGATCTCACCATCGTCGCGGACCCTGCCCAGCTTGGCCGTGTCCTCGCCAACCTGCTCAAGAACGCCCGAGAGGCGCTTGAAGGACTCGGGACCAACGATCGGGAAAACCAAATCGCCGTTGAAGCTAGCGCGGAAGGCGACAGCGTTGTCATTTCCGTCATCGACAATGGCCCCGGTCTGCCACCGCGCGCCCGGCAGAACCTTTTTGTCGCATTTGAGGGATCAGCCCGCGCCGGCGGTACCGGCCTGGGACTCGCCATTGCACGCGAAATCGCCGAGGCACACGGGGGAAAACTGGAACTGGTCGAGGTGCCAAAGGGTACGCGCTTTGACATCACCCTGCCGCAGGCGCGCCCCGAACGTTGAAAAGTCTACAGGAAAAATGCACGCCCCCGCTTGTAATGCCAAAAAGCCCAATGTATGGGTTGCCTCGCTTCCGGGACGGAGCGCTTCGCACCGCCCCACCACCGAAGCTGCCACATAAATGGCATGCGCGCCCGTAGCTCAGCTGGATAGAGCACCAGACTACGAATCTGGGGGTCAGAGGTTCGAATCCTTTCGGGCGCGCCATTTCAGAACAGAACTATGAACGCCGAACGCCGCCGTTTCTACGCTTGAAGCGGCGACCAACGTTCGCAGCAGTTCCGACTTCGATCCCATGATGCGAACCTCGTCGTCGGCAACCTCGACA
>JAAZLP010000398.1 GCA_012799265.1 Phyllobacteriaceae bacterium
CCGAAACCGATCCGCGCCGTACCTTCTTTTACTCCTCGGGGCGCTCCTCAAACGAGGCCGGGTTCCTCTTCCAGCTGCTGGCGCGGGCCTATGGCACCAACAACGTCAACAACTGCTCCTATTATTGCCATCAGGCGACGAGCGAAGGCCTTGCCACCACCATCGGTAAGGGCACGGCGACGGTTGAACTGGAAGACCTGACCGGCGCTGACCTCATCTTTGTCATCGGCGCCAATCCCTCGTCCAATCACCCGCGCTTCATTCACATGCTCAAGAACTGCCGCGAGCGGGGCGGGCAGGTGATCGTCATCAATCCGGCCAAGGAGCCGGGTCTGGTCAAGTTCGCCGTGCCGAAATCACCGGTATCCATGCTCAAGGGCGGTAGCGAGATCGCGTCTGATTATCTCCAGCCGCGCATCGGCTCAGATATCGCCCTCTTCAAGGGCCTCGCCAAAGCGGTGTTGGAGCAGGGGGCTGAAGACAAGGTCTTCATCGCCACCCACGCCGTCGGTTTTGACGAATTCCGCGCTGACCTCGAAGCGCTGAGCTGGGATGAGATTACCGCCGCTTGCGGCCTCGAGAAGAACGAGATCGAGCGGGTTGCTGCTGCCTATGCCCGCTCCAATCACGCGGTCTTCGCCTGGGGCATGGGCATGACGCACCATGTCCATGGCACTGCCAATGTCGAAGCCATCGCCAATCTCGCTCTCGTCCGCGGCACGATCGGCAAGCGCTATGCAGGCCTTCTCCCGCTGCGCGGCCATTCCAATGTCCAGGGCATCGGCACGATCGGGGTAAAGCCTGTTCTCGCCAGGGATGTGCTTGCAAAGATGGAAACGGCCTTCGGCGTCACCTTCCCGGAAGAGAAGGGGCTCGACACCATGGCCTGCCTCAAGCGCGCCGAGGCAGGAGAGATCGATGCTGCCGTCATCATGGGCGGCAATCTCTGGGCGGCGACGCCGGACACGGCATTCTCCACCCGCGCCATGGAAGCCATCGGGTTCAAGCTCTTCCTCACCACCACGCTCAATCAGGGCCATGTCCATGGCCTGGGCGATGGCGAGGTGATGATCCTGCCGGTCACGGCGCGCGACGAGGAATGGGAGCCGACGACGCAGGAATCCATGTTCAACTTCGTCCGGCTTTCCGACGGCGGCATCACCCGCATTGAAAATGTCCGCCCTGAAAGCTGGATCCTCGGTCAGCTCGGCAAGCGCATCCTGCCGGATAACCCAATCAACTTCGAAGCCTTTTCCGGCCACGCCAAAATCCGCGACGCCATCGCAGCCATCGTGCCGGGCATGGAAGACCTCGCCGATATCGACGTCGCCAAGCGCGAATTCCATATCCGCAACCGCGTCATGCATGTGCCCAGCTTCGGCACGCCAGACGGCAAGGCCCATTTCGTCGTAACGCCCATCCCCAATCTCGAGCCGGGCAAACTGATGCTGGCCACCGTGCGCAGCGAAGGTCAGTTCAATTCCATCATCTACGAAGAGACCGACAGCTATCGCGGCAAGGCCGGGCGCTACTCAATTTTCCTCAACGGCGAGGACATGGCCGAGCGCGGGCTCAGTGAGGGCCAGAAGATCAAGGTGAAGTCCGACGCCGGCGAAATGGAGGGTTTTGCGACCCTCTTTGATCTGCCGCGTGGTTCCATGCTCGCCTATTATCCGGAGGCAAATGTACTCGTCGGTACGGCTGTTGATCCACGCAGCAAAACGCCAGCCTTCAAGTCGGTGCCGGTAGCCGTATCAACTTGATCTTTCGCCTATACTGATGATTAGTCCTCATTCATTCTCGTGCATGAAGTTGTGATCGAGAATTTGCCATTTGTTTAGATGGCATCGCCGATGGTGCGCCATGGAGAGGGCCATGAATACTGGCGAGGACACACTCTTGGTGCAGCGGGCGCAGGCCTGCTGGGAAAATGGCCGTATTGGCCGCTCCAATGCGGGGCTTGTCGAAGCGCGCCAGATCCTCGCCGAGGCAAACAGAGCCAATGACTTGCGCGCCGTGGCCGAGGCCAATCGCTGCATTGGCTGGTTCTGTCTGCAACTGGGCTATTGCGACGAGGGCCTTGCGGCGGCGCATGAGGCCCGCAACTTCTACGCCGGCCGCGACGAGCATTGGGGCCATGCCCTATCACTGTCCGTTTATTCCTGGCTTCTGGCTGAAGTGGGACTGAGCGATCTCTGCTTTGACAGCGCCTCGGAAGCCGCCGTCATTGCGGCGCGGACCCAGGATGCGGCGCTCAACGCCTTTGCCCTTAACTGCAAGGCGGTGGCACTCGTCCTCTGTTAGGAGCTCCAGCTCGCCCTGTCCCATCTCGATGAGGCCATGCGGCTGGCGCTGAAATCGGGTGACAAGAGCACCCTCGCGCTCACCCATATCAATCGGGGCTATGCCAAGCTCTGCCTCAGGGCGCAGATGGTATCTCTTGATCCAACTGCCGTGGAAAGCCTCGCATGGGACGTCGCCGACGAGTGCCAGCGCGGGGCAGAAGCGGCACGCGCCATCGGAGATTACTGGAACCTCCGTTGCGTTGGCGAATGCCGCCGAAGCCTATGCTGAGGTCCATGAACTGACCCTGGCCGAGGTCTGCATCGAGGAATATGAGCGCCTCCCGCCAGACCCGGGACCGCGCGAACACATCCACTATCTCTACAGCAAGAGCGACATCCACGCCCGCCGCGGCGAATATGACAGGGTGCATTTCCTGCTGCAGGAGGCCCTGGCTGTCGTCGGCAAGACCGGACATCACGACCACAAGACCAATACATTGCGTCGTCTCGCCGAAGTGCGGGCCATGACGGGACACTTCGAGGACCCTACAACTATTATCGTTCCTTTCACGACGCCTATGTCGCCGATCATGGCGAGCAGTCGCGTCGGCGTGCCCATGCCATGGACCGTCAGTTCGAGAACGACAAACTCCGCGAACGCGCTGCTGCGCTCGAACTGCAGGCCGGCGAGGACAGTCTCACTGGCATCCCCAATCGCCGCGCCTTCGATCATGCCTTCGAAGCCCTCGCGCATCGGCGCGCGGTGGTCGGCATCCTCGACATCGACTATTTCAAGCAGGTCAACGACGAGCATTCCCATCTGGTGGGGGATGCTGTTCTGGTCAGGGTCGCCGCGCTGCTCAACGGCTTTGATCCCAGAATGAGCGCCTTCCGCATTGGCGGGGAGGAGTTTGGCCTGGTCTTCGTCGACCTCGCGCTCGAACATGCCCAGCCGATTGGCCAGCGCATTGTCGACAGCGTTAGGGCCATGACGTTCACTGATCTCGCCGATGGTCTTTCGGTCACTGTCAGCATTGGCCTCGCGCAGACCGGCATCCTTCAGGGGAGCGCGCTTCTGGCCGAGGCCGACCGTCGTCTCTACGTCGCCAAGAAACTCGGGCGGGATCGGGTTATCGCGGACGGTCGTTCGTCCATCGCCGTCGCGGCGGAATGAAAAAGCCCGCCGATGTGGCGGGCTTCCTCTATCCGAATTTGGCGACCAGCTCTGCCGCCTTGGCCTTGAGCCGTTCGATATCCTCTTCCGAGAATTCGTGCGGGTCATAGTCCTGTAGCGCCAGCACACCGGCAATGGTCCCGTCCGCGAGCACCAGCGGTGCGCCGGCGAAGAAGTCGATGCCATTGGTGACGAGATAGGCATTGTCACCCTCGATATCCTCGGACTGGGCATTGTGGATCACCACGACCTCACCCTTGTCGGCAACGAGCTTGGTCAGCTCGATCGCGTCCTCATCGTCCTGATGGCGCTCGTCATCGAGAAGGTTGATGAGCGCAACCGGCACGTCAAAGCCTTCGGCGATGGCGTCCAGTTCCTTGCCCAGTGCGTCGTCGCCACGGCCGAGCCCGGCAAAGGGCTGGGCCGCCAGCTTGGCGCGTGCGGCCTTGGCCGGTGCCTGCTGGTCGCGGATGGCGTCCACGGCCTTGTCGAGGTCACGATAGACAGCATCGACATGAAGCAGGTCCGCTGTTTCTTCCAGCGCGGCATCATTGAGAATGACGACACCGATGCGCACTTCCGGGTCCATGCGGCGGACGCGGCGGGCCACATAACGGCACTGGCTGCGAATGTCCGAACCCATGAACACAAGCAGCAGGGTATGCACCGGCTCCAGCTCCAGCCTTCCGATGGCTTCCTGGCGGATGGCGCCGGGGGGCAGGACTTCGACCGGGACCTTTTCGTCCAGCAGCTTGACGCCGAGCAGGCGCGCTGCCGCCTCGTCGATTTCCGTATGCCCGCCGATCAGCATGATCGGGGCATTCTCGGTCCAGGTTGGTTCGACCACATTGTCCAGCACCGCCTCGAAAGTCGCGATGAGCTGGCGCCGCTGCGGCACCGATTCCGGACGATCCGGCAGTTCCGCCGTCGCCATGCGCAGGGCCGGGAGCATGACGTCGTCGGCCCAATCTTCCTTGCCATGCTCTTCGACATAGTCCTCGGAGATATCGATGGCGTCCTCGGTCTTGCCGTTGAGCATGCGCTGGTAGATGCGCTCGTGTGTCGAGAGCACAGGCTCGGACCCAAGCAGCGTCTCAAGGAACTGGAACTGCGGCAGGTGGCGCCCGATGACGACCAGACAGACGGTCATCGGCGTTGCGAGGATCAGGCCGACCGGGCCCCAGAGCGTTGCCCAGAACATGGCCGAGAGCAGGATGGCGATGGGCGAGACACCGGTGCTTGACCCATAAAGGCGCGGCTCGATGACATTGGCGGTGGTGAGATCGACCACGAGGAACAGCCCCACAGCCATCAGCAGCATGTTCCAGCCCGGATCGACCGCAAAGGCCAGCGTGAACGGCACGATGGCGATGATCAGCGCGCCCACAAACGGGATATAGCGGAAGAGAATGATGAGGAGGCCCCAGAGCGGCGCGCTGGGCACGCCGATCAGCCACAACCCGGTGCCGAAGATCACGCCATAGGTCGTGTTCACCAGAAGCTGGATGATGAGATAGCGACCGACGCGCTTGCTGGCATCGGTGATGGCGAGGTTGGTCAGCGAATAGCGACCTGCGCTGACCAGGCGGATGAAACGCTCCTGCATGTCCGAGCGGCCAAGCAGCAGGAAAATGAGGAAGACGGTGACGATGGCCGCCGTCGCGATCGGCCCGACAATCGACCCCATCACCGAGGTGATGACAGCCAGTGGGCCGATATCATTGGAGATGGTCACCGGGATGGGTCGGATCTGGCCCGGCGGGGGCGGGGCGTCTGGGTTGCCGTTGAGGCCATCGCCAAGGCTCGACACCATGCCGGTCAGTTGGTCAAGCCAGGTCAACCCACCGAACTGCTCCTGCAGTCCAGCGATCTTGGCTTCCATGACCGAGCGGTAGCCCGGCAGTTCCTGGACCAGATTGGCGATCTGCGTGCCCGCCGTGAAAACGAAGGCTGCGAGCGCCGCAACGGCCAGCAGAACCGCCAGGATCACCGCAACCGGATCGGGCAGATGCAGGCGCTTGTTCATCCAGCTGACAAGCGGATTGAGCGCAAAGGCGAGCAGAATAGCCAGCACCAGCGGCACGAAAATGCCTGCACCAAGATAGAGCAGCACGGCCATGATGGCGAAGGTGGCAAGGCTTTCGAAGGTGTTCAGGCGCCGACGCGGGGGCGCAACCGGGGGCATGTATTCGGTCAATTTAGTCTCCCAAGCGTTCAATGAAACACTGCCTGCGAGAGTTTGGTTCCGCGTCGCAAAACCTCGTCACAATTCCGATCCATTCCATCACCACGCCGAGGCAAGCCGCCTCCGTGGTAAGAGCATCGCCGCAGCCTCGACCCGCGACCGCCGAATTTAGAAAAATCCCAATCCTGTTGAGGGCAGGGCGCAAGGCGCCGCAGGTGGGGGCGGACCGGTTGCCCCTTTCATTTCCATGCCCTACATAGGCGCCAATCCTCGAAACCATCCTACTCGTGAGGTCTCGTCTCTATGGCGCGCCAGTTCATCTATCACATGCACGGAATGTCCAAGGCCTATGCTGGCGGCAAGAAGGTGCTGGATAATATCCATCTCAGCTTCTACCCCGATGCGAAGATCGGCATCCTCGGCCCGAACGGCTCGGGTAAGTCGACCCTGCTCAAGATCATGGCCGGCATCGACACCGAATTCACCGGTGAAGCCTGGGCTGCCGAAGGCGCCAAGGTCGGCTATCTGCCGCAGGAGCCGCAGCTTGATCCGAACCTCGACGTACTCGGCAACGTCATGCTGGGCGTCAAGGAGAAGAAAGCCGTCGTCGATCGCTACAACGAACTGATGATGGAATATTCCGACGAGACGGCCGACGAAGCGGCAAAGCTTCAGGACGTCATCGACAGCCAGAACCTGTGGGACCTCGAGTCCCAGGTCGAAGTGGCCATGGAAGCGCTGGGCTGCCCTCCGGGCGATGCTTCGGTCGAGAACCTCTCGGGCGGTGAAAAGCGCCGCGTCGCCCTCTGCGCGCTGCTGCTCTCCAAGCCGGACCTGCTGCTGCTCGACGAACCGACCAACCACCTCGACGCCGAAACCACCGCATGGCTGGAACGCCATCTGCGCGAATTCGAAGGCGCCGTGCTGATCATCACCCACGACCGCTACTTCCTCGACAACGTCACCGGCTGGATTCTCGAGCTCGACCGTGGTCGTGGCATTCCCTACGAGGGCAATTACTCGGCTTACCTCGACGCCAAGGCCAAGCGCTACGCGCAGGAAAAGAGCGAAGATGCTGCCCGCGCCAAGGTGCTGGAACGCGAAAAGGAATGGATGGGCCAGAGCCCGCAGGCTCGCCAGGCCAAGTCCAAGGCGCGTATCAAGGCCTATGATGAACTGGTCAAGCTCAACGAAGCCCGCACCCAGTCGCATACCGCCCAGATCATCATTCCGCCAGGCGAGCGTCTCGGTCAGAACGTCATCAATGTCGAAGGCATCTCCAAGTCCTTTGGCGATCGTCTGCTGATCGACAATCTCAGCTTCAAGCTGCCCCCGGGCGGCATTGTCGGCATCATCGGCCCGAACGGCGCTGGTAAGACGACGCTCTTCAAGATGCTGACTGGCCAGGAAAAGCCGGATAGTGGCACCATCACTGTCGCTGAAAACGTCCATCTTGGTTACGTCGACCAGAGCCGCGATGCGCTCGATCCGAACAAGACCGTGTGGGACGAAATCTCCGGTGGCGACGATGTGCTGATGCTGGGCAAGCGCGAAATGAATTCTCGCGCCTATACCTCGACCTTCAATTTCAAGGGCGGCGATCAGC
>JAAZLP010000399.1 GCA_012799265.1 Phyllobacteriaceae bacterium
CGGCGCTATGTGTGGAGCAAAGGAAAGCGCATGAAACTGCAGGCCGTCTCGAACCGCAAACTCTACATCCAGATCGCCGACCAGATCCGCGAGCAGATCCTCAATGGTGCGGTTGAGCCGGGACGGCAATTGCCTTCCGAGCGTGATCTCGCCCAGAATCTGGGCGTTTCTCGGCCGACGGTGCGAGAGGCCCTGATCGCGCTGGAGGTGGCGGGTCTGGTGGAAGTGCGGGTGGGTGTGGGCGCCTTTGTCCGGCCGCGCGATGCCGAAAAGCCGCTCCCCGAACTCAGCGCTTCGCCGCTCGAGACCATGCAGGTCCGTCGCCTGCTCGAGCCCGAAGTGGCGGCCCTGGCCAGCCAGCAGATATCGCCCGAGGGCACGGCGCGGCTGGCCGAAACGCTCCGACGGATGCGCAGCGAGACCAGCGCCGGCAAATGGTCATCGGAGAGCGACCGCATGCTGCACATGACGCTGGCCGATGCCTGTGGCAATTCGGTCCTGCGCGACATGCTCGACGGGCTCTGGACGTCGCGCCACGCCGAAGTCGACGAGCGCTTTCATCAGCATCTCGCCGATATCACCGCGGTGCGCGACCACATCCTTGCCGATCACGAAGCCATTGTCGGCGCCGTCGTCAGTGGCAATGCTGACGGTGCCCGCTCTGCCATGAGCAAACATCTGGAATTTGTGTCGGCGGCGATGATCGAGGCGTGGGAATAGGCCGACGAATACTGCCTCCAAACACTCCCATCCGTCCTCGGGCCTGACCCGAGGACCACTGCCAATTCGCACCGCTGGTAGCGGCGAGCGCAGACACGTGCAGGAAGCTGGCGCCGAGCTCAGTCCGCCTTCACTTCTTCCCATGCGCCGGTGCGTTCGCTCCTGAAGATGGCATCGAGGACATGCATCGAGCGAATGGCGTCTTCGACGCCATAATCCACCGTCCCCTTCCCCAGGATCGCCAGCGCAAAGGCTTCCGCCATTTCGGTATACTGGTCAGACGGCAGGAAGATCTCGCGCCGCGCCAGGCTGCCGTCGGGATTATACCCCTCATCCACCAGCAGTGCGGTGGCCGACCCCTGCGGTGCGTTGAAAGGGATGACCAGTTCGACACGGCCCTTGGTCCCCATGATCTCAACCGACTGGTTGGGCACCATCTGGGTGGAGACAAGGAAGGTCAGATGTTTCCCATCGCCGAAATCGGCGATGACGCTGGCCTGACTGTCGGTGCGGAAATTGGGGTCGCGCTCCACCAGCGAGATCACCCGCTTGGGTTCGGCTTCGAAAAAGAACCGCCCGGCCGTGATCGGATAGCAGCCGATATCCAGCAAACCGCCACCGCCGATATCGGCCTTGTTGCGCACATTGTTGGGGTCGACATTGTGATAGGTGAACACAGCCCGTACGGCCCGAACTTCCCCTAGCTCCCCTGACCGGACGATCTCGCGGGCGCGGAGCCATTGCGGATGGAAGCGGACCATGAAGGCTTCCATGATCAGCCTGTCGTTCCGGGCGTTGCGCAGCTGCTTGGCAACGTCCGCCTCAATGGCGATGGGTTTTTCACAGAGCACGTGCTTGCCGGCAGCATTGGCTTTGAGCGTCATCTCTACATGGAGATGATTGGGCAGCGGATTATAGATCGCGTCGATATCCGGATCGGCGAGCAGCTCCTCATAAGACCCATAGGCCTTGGGAATACCCAGTTTGTCAGCGGCAGTACGCGCCGACGCCGCGTCGCGCGAGGCGATGGCCACGACCTCGGAATGGGCGGACTTCTGAATGGCCGGCGTGACTTTCTGCATGCCGATATTGGCCGTCGACAGAATGCCCCAACGCACCTTTTTTGTGTCGCTCATCGTGGTCCTCCTCCTAAAAAGTTCAAACTCGTCGGTCGAGTGCGCTGCGCAGCGCTGTGACCTTTACAATGCTGGTGGCCCGGCGACCCGGACTTTCAAACCCTAAGCGCATGGCGGGCGCGCTGGCCGGTCGCGCCTCTTCCGCGCAGGAGCCATGCAC
>JAAZLP010000400.1 GCA_012799265.1 Phyllobacteriaceae bacterium
ATCACACCCGGTGAACGAAAATGCTCACATTGGGCTTGCGGCCCCAGAACGCATTCACCTCATTCCGGATGCCCTTGAAGAGCGCGGAATTGAGCACTTCGGTATCGCTGCGGCGCTTGGGCGGCATGGACTTGATGATGCCGGCGACGGTGTCTTCCACCAGTTCCGCTACGGATTCCTCTTCCGTTTCCGGCAGCCCTTCAATCACCATGTCGGGGCCGGAAACCACGTGCCCAGAAGAGTTTACAGCGAGGCTGACAATGATCATGCCACCAAAAGAAAGGCGCCGACGGCCCTTCACGCCGCTTTCTTCCGGCGTGCAGAGGACCAGCCCGTCGAGATAAAGCTCGCCCGTCCGCACTTCCGCAGGATAGGTCATGGCCTCGGGGAAGAGCCGCACCATATCGCCATTCCGCGCCTCGCAGACATTGGCAATTCCCGCCTCACGCCCCAGCTTGGCATGCGCCTGCAGATGCAGCGCCTCACCATGAACAGGCACCAGAACTTCTGGCTTAACCCACTGATAAAGCTTCTGTAATTCGCCCCGACGCGGGTGGCCGGTGACGTGCACGAGGGCGTCATTGGCGGTGATCAGCTCGATCCCGCGGTCGACCAGCAGGTTCTGGATATCGATGACTTCACGCTCATTGCCCGGGATCGCCCAGGACGAGAAAATCATGCGATCTCCGGCGTTTAGATCGATAACCGGATGATCTCCACGCGCGATACGGGCAATCGCCGCCCGCGCTTCACCTTGGCTACCGGTACAGATCAGCACGCACTTTTCGCGCGGAATTGACTTGTACATGTCCTGGTCATGCAGGGTCGGCAGCCCTTCGAGCATGCCCAACTCCTTGGCAATGCCCATAATTCTGTGCAGAGAACGACCCGACAGAACCACCTCGCGGCCAGCCTTGTGAGCGGCGCGGACGATGGAAACGACGCGGCCGACATTGGAAGCAAAGGTCGTAACGGCCACGCGATGCGGCGCATCAGCGATCAGCTTGGCGAGGTTTTCGCCGACCTCTTCCTCGCTCGGGCTCTCGCCTTCCTTCATCGCATTGGTGGAGTCGCAGATCAGCGCCAGCGGCAAATCGCTTTCGCTGCCAATAGCTTGCAGGCGCGCGAAGTCTGTCGGCTGGCCCATGACCGGGGTCGGATCAAGCTTCCAGTCACCGGTATGAAGCGCACGACCGATCGGCGTGGTGATCAGCAGCGCGTTCGATTCCGGGATGGAGTGCGCAACATTGATCGGCTCGATGGTGAACGGGCCCACCGTAAACGGCTTGCCCGGGGTCATGATCTTCACGTCGACATTTTCGACGATCCCGTCCCCTGCCCGCTTCGCCGCCAGCATCGCTGCGGTGAACGGCGTCGCATAGACCGGCTTGTCGAAAACCGGCCACAGATCTAGCACCGCGCCATAGTGGTCTTCGTGGCTATGGGTGAGGATCAGCGCCAGCACGTCATCGGCATTTTCCTCGAGAAATTCGGGGTTTGCCATGATGAGTTCAATGCCCGGCAGCTCCGGGCCACCGAAGCTGACGCCGCAATCGACAACGATCCATTTGCGGCTGCGCGCAGGTCCGAAGCCATAAGCGGCCATGTTCATGCCGATCTCGCCGACGCCGCCAAGCGGCACAAAGACGAGTTCATCCCGTTGGTTCTTGGCCATGGGTATTTCCTTTATTGTCAGCGCGACGCCAGCCGAACTCTGGTCGGCGGTCGCCGCGCTCTATCTGTGGTCAGCTTCGGGCGCTGGCCGTTGCCCCAAAATGTACATCGCCTGCGGTGATCGCATGCCGCGAGCCGTCGTCGTCGCGGATGATCAACCGTCCGGATGAGTCGATGGTTTCAAATATGCCACGACGGACAGTGCCGTCCTGCGACACAGCGACCGGTGCACCGATACCGGCTGCCGATCCGCGCCACTTTTCAAGCACTTGCGCTACGCCGCGGCCGTCGTCCCACAGCGAGAAGGCGTCCACCCAGGCGTCAGAAAGCGCCTCGAAGACGTCTGCCGCCGTGCGCTCAATCCCCATGCCCCTGATGGACGTCGCGGGATAGGGCACGCCTTCGGGTGCGGAAACAACGTTCACCCCGCAGCCAACCACGATGGCCGATCTGCCATCAGGTGTCTTGCTCGCTTCGAGCAGGATGCCGGCCAGTTTGGCGCCGTCAGCCAACACGTCATTTGGCCATTTCAGCGCCACACGCGAACGGCCATCCGCCCCGTCAGCGCCATCAATGCCGATACGAACAGTGCCGTTGGGCAGAACGACGTCGAGAGCCGCGCTCAACGCCACCCCAGCCACAAAGCCAAGCGTGGCAATGAGTTCAGGACTGGTGTCGGGCACAATGAGCAGACTTGCGGCAAGGTTACCCTTGGGACTATCCCAGGCCCTGCCCCGCCGTCCGCGACCGGCTGTCTGCTGCAAGGCTGCAAACCAGATACCGCCGGGATCGCCCGCAGCCGCGGCTTTGAGCGCTTCACTATAGGTGGACCCGATGCTCTCAAAACCCGCCAGCCGGTATCCGGCTGACCTGGCTTTTGGTCCGAGACTGAAATCCGTCACCTAGAACAGGCTTCCCGCAGCAGACTGCGCAAAGTTGGTCAGCGGATTGGCGACGGTGAAGAAGTAGGTGACCATCAAGAAGCCGAACACAGCCATGATGATGTTCAACTCGGTCGGCACTGCGACAAACTCTTCCTTGGGTTCATCAAAGTACATCACCTTGATGACACGCAGATAATAGAAGGCGCTAATCGCCGAGGCGAGCATGCCGATCACCGCCAGGATGAACAGGTTTGCTTCGATGGCGGCGAGGAAACCCTGCCACTTGGCAAAGAACCCGGCCAGCGGCGGCAGACCGATCAGCGAGAACATGACGATGGCCATGATCGCTGCCACGAAGGGGCGCTGCTTGGACACACCGGCGAAGTCGTCGATGGTCTCGACATAGCCCTTCTCGGTGCGCAGCGCGAGAATGCAGGCAAAGAGCGCGACCGACATGCCGACATAGATCGCCATGTAAACGGCAACGCCCTCCACCCCTACTTGGGTACCCGAAGACAATCCGACAAGGGCAAAGCCAACGTGACCAATCGAGGAATAGGCGATGAGGCGCTTGATCGACCGCTGACCGATGGCAGCAAAGGCCGCCAGCACCATCGAGGCGATGGAGAGGAAGATGACGATCTGCTGCCAATCCGAAGTCACTGGCGCAAAGGTATCGACCACGAGGCGGATCATCAGCGACATCGCCGCGACCTTGGGGGCCATGGCAAAGAACGCGGTAACCGGCGTGGGTGCGCCTTCGTAAACGTCGGGCGTCCACATGTGGAAAGGCACGGCCGAAATCTTGAAGGCAACGCCGGTCATCAAGAACACCAGACCGAAGATCAGGCCAATCGAGCGGCCTTCATTGGTGATGGCAATGAAGATCTCGGAAAGATTGGTGTGGCCGGTGAAGCCATAAATCAGCGAAGCGCCATAGAGCAGCATGCCCGAGCTGAGCGCACCGAGTACGAAGTATTTGAGGCCCGCTTCCGTCGCGCGGCTGTCGTCGCGCTTGATCGCCGCCATGACATAGAGCGAGAGCGACTGCAGCTCGAGGCCGACATAGAGGCTCATCAGATCATTGGCCGAAACAATGACCATCATGCCGAGCGTCGCAAGCACCGCCAGGATCGCATATTCGTATTTGTGGACGCCGTGCTCTTCCGCATTGGAGAGGCTGAGGATCAGCGCCAGGGCGGCACCGCTGAGCACCAGCACCTTCATGTAACGGGCAAAGCTGTCCGCGATGAAGAGACCATTGAAGATCACGCCATCGGCGGGAACGGTCACCACCAGCACGCCCGCAGCGATCATCAGAATGATCGCCAGCCAGCTGACCAGGGTGGAGCGTTCCTTGTTGACGATCACGCCAACAAGGATGAGCACGAGAGCACCGGCTGCCATCAGCAGCTCGGGATAGGCGGGAGCCAGGCTCGCGAAATCGGTAACGTCTGAGTTCACGTCAGTCTCCTAGTGCGCAGCAGGCTCAGCCGCCGGGGCCGCACCCTCGGCAGGGGCGATATATTCAAGAGTGATACGCTCATCGGCGAGATCAACGGCCGGAACGCGGCCAATGCTCTCCGAATAATGCGCAACCAGATTGTCCACGGCGGCTGCCGTCGTATCCAGAATGGGTGCCGGATAGAAACCAAATACCACCGTCAGCACCAGCAGGGGATAAAGCACCACCTTCTCGCGAAGGTTGAGGTCCAGGATGCCCTTGAGGCTTTCCTTGGTCAGTGCACCGAAGATCACGCGGCGGTAGAGCCAGAGGGCATAACCAGCCGAGAGGATCACACCCAGAGCGGCAAAAAAGGCCACCGAGGTATTGATCTGGAACACACCCATCATGGTGAGGAATTCACCGACGAAGCCCGACGTGCCCGGAAGGCCGACATTGGCCATGGTGAACACCATGAAGGCGAAGGCATATTGCGGCATGCGCTCGACGAGCCCGCCATAGGCCGAGATCTCGCGAGTGTGCATGCGGTCGTAGATGACGCCGACGCAAAGGAAGAGCGCGCCCGAGACGAAGCCGTGGCTGATCATCTGGAAGATCGCGCCCTGCACGCCGTAGATGTTGCCGGTGAAGATGCCCATGGTCACGAAACCCATATGGGCGACGGACGAATAGGCGATGAGCTTCTTGATGTCGTCCTGCACCAGCGCGATCAGCGAGGTGAGGATGATGGCGGCGA
>JAAZLP010000401.1 GCA_012799265.1 Phyllobacteriaceae bacterium
CAATGGTGATGGCACCTTCGCTGATCTCGTAAAACCGCGGCAGCAGCGCGCAGAGCGTCGTCTTGCCCGCCCCGGACGGTCCCACGATGGCGACGGTTTCTCCCGCGGCAACGGACAGGCTCAGCCCGTCGATGACCTTGCGACCGCCATGCTCATAGGCAAAGCCGACATTGCGATATTCGATATCGCCGCGCAGATGCTCGACCACCTTGGCGCCCGGCTTATCGGCAATATCGGGCTCGGTATCGATGAGCTGGGTGAAGCGGGTAAAGCCGGCAATGCCCTTGGGATACATTTCCAGCACACCGGTGATCTGGTCGATCGGGCGCATGAAGACATTGACCAGGAGGAGGAAGCTGACAAAGCCGCCATAGCTCAGCTCGCCATTGGTCACGAGCCACGCGCCGACCAGCATGACGGCGAGCTGCACAAGCCGGGTGCTGAGGAAGGTGACCACATTGCTGGCGGTCATCAGCGCATAGGCTTTGAGTTTGGTGACCCGGTAGGCCTCGTTATTGCCGGCGAAGAGCTCTTCCTCATGCGCCTCATTGGCAAAAGCCTTCACCACCCGCACGCCGCCGATGGAATCCTCGACGCGGGTGTTGAAGTCCCCCACCCTGCCATAGAGCTCGCGCCAGTTCCGTTTCATCCGCGCGCCATAGGTGGAGATCAGCCAGGTCATGATCGGAACCAGCGTCACGGTAATCGTGGCCAGTTGCCAATTGGTCATGAACATCAGGATGAACGCCCCGATGAAGGTCATGATGGCGAGGAAGAAATCTTCCGGCCCGTG
The DNA here is from genome assembly GCA_012799265.1 of Phyllobacteriaceae bacterium. Taxonomy (GTDB): domain Bacteria; phylum Pseudomonadota; class Alphaproteobacteria; order Rhizobiales; family Devosiaceae; genus Devosia. The sequence goes on from JAAZLP010000401.1 coordinate 794, forward strand.
GTGCGCGACCTCGCCGATATCCTCGAGGCCCTTGGTCACATGCGTGATGATCTGGCCGGTCTTGGTGTTGTCGAAAAAGCGGAAGCTGAGCTTTTGCAGGTGGTTGAACACCTGCCGGCGCATATCGGTCTCGATATGGATGCCGAGCATGTGGCCGAAATAGTTGACCACGCCGCGCAGGGCCGCGGTCAGGCAGTAGATGACCAGCAGCACAATGCCGGTCAGCACGATCAGGTTGAAATCGCCCTGCGGCAGCAGCGTATCGATGAAATAAGCAACCGCCAGCGGGAAGGCCAGCTCCAGCAGGCCCGCGACGACGGCACTGCCGAAATCGAGCGCAAAGAGGCCCTTATAGGGTGCGTAATAAGAAAAAAAGCGCTTGATCATAACTAAGCTGACTCAATTTATCCGCTTATCCCATGCATCAAGGCGCGCCGGGTCTCAACCCCTAAAGCGCCTGACAGGGTAATTGGCACTGGATCAGGCCGAGTGAGCGGCTGGTCGGGGATGGAATTCGTGCCCGGCAGATGCCAGCGCCAGATCGGCTTCAAACCGGGTGCCGTTCTCGCTGACGAATTTATAGGTGCCCCCCATCTGCGAGACGACGCCCCGAATAAGGCGCAGGCCCATGCTGGTCGGCTTCTCGGGGACGGTTCCGATGCCGGGGCCATTGTCGGAGACGATCAGCTGGCACCGGCTATCGCCCTGCCGACGCAGGGTCACCTCGATGCGGCCCGGGCGCCCGTCCACCAGCCCGTATTTGAGCGCATTGGTAATCAGCTCGCTCAGCAGCAGCGACAGCGGCGTCGCGTGATCACGGTCCACCCCTATATGGTCGACCGCATAGACGATCTCCACATCCGCCCCATAGGCGTGCACGACCTCATTGACGACGACAGGCACCAGATCGTGCGCGTCGATGTCCTCATATTTGTCGTGGCGATAGATGTGCTCATGCATTGCCGCCATGGCACTTAGCCTGCTCTGCAGGTCGATCTTGGCGCTCTTGGGCATGTCCTGCATGCGCACCAGCGATTGCACCGATTGCAGATTGTTCTTCACCCGATGATGGATTTCGCGGAACAGCAGGACATTGGTCTCCTGCGCCACCTCAAGTTCTTCCCGACGCTTGGCGTCCCGCTGCAACAGCCGCACGACCCAGATGCCGATGGCGATGAGGCCAAGGACGATGGGCGCGACGAGAACAATGATGGAAAGCACGGCGCTGTTCAGCGAACGCCATCCCGAGCTTGTGGCGATCGAGGCCACAGCCACGATATCGGTGCCTGGCACGGCACGATAGCTGACGACTCGCGAGACGGTGTCGACGGGTGACTCCTCGGAGAAATAGGTGCCGAATTCGGCGTTCGGCAAATGCTCCGTGATCAGGGGATGATCGGTCAGGTCGACGGGCACATCGGTACTCGGATAGCGCGCCATCAGCGCGCCGTCGCGACGGATAAGGCTGATGGTCGATCCCTGACCGAGCTCCAGCGAACGCCAGAAGCTCTCCAGCACGGATTCCTGGAACGAAACCATGATGGCGCCGGCAAACTCGCCGTTTCGCATCACGCGCTTGGAAAAAACAAAGATCCTGTCGCCCGTCAGGCGGCTGACCAGCAGGTCCGAGGTGTAGAACAGGGTGCCATCACGGACCGCCGAAAAATATTCGCGATCCGAGACATTCACATTGCTCGGGTTGGGGACGGTCGCGAAAATCGTGTCCGCATTGGCATCGATGATATAGACCTCGACGTCTGGCGGCAGGGCCTCGATGGCGGGTTGCATTGCAGCGGGGTCGCTGGCCATGCCGGGCCCGAGCGCGGCATCGACACGACGCAGCGTCTGGTGTGCAACCTGAACGATCCATCCTGCATTGGTGGCGATGTTGAGCGCAGCGGCTTCAGAGCGGTCTTCCAGCTCCGTGCGGACCTGTCCAACCCCCGCCGATATGAGATAGCCAAATACGCCTGCGAATGTGACGAGACACAAAAGTAGGAAAGTAATCGCTACTGTTGTTGCACGTACCTCGCGCCCCCCGGCTCTGCGACCCTCGCTCAGGTTCATGCCCCCCACAATCCTGCCCCTTTTGCACGTTTGTGTGCAGCCTCCCGAAGGGAGGCGCGCCGCGCATCTTCAGCGTAACGCGCTTTGAGGCGAAAAGCTCCCTGTAGCCGTGCGACAAAATCGCGTTAACGCGCAAGAAAAGCCTGCCTGTTAAGAAAATCGTTACCACCTGCCTGACCGACCAAGGACCAAAATGAAACTCATCCCCCTTTCGAGCGCCGTTCTGGCGGTTGCGACCACCCTTTTCCTCGCTGGCTGTTCCTCGTTCGGCGGCGGCAGTGCCTCCCCCGCCGCCCTTTCCCCTGCCCTCTCCGCTCGCATGGATCAGCCCAATGCCCGGCTCGACAGCGTCCAGGCCATTGATCTCGTCAACGCCTACCGCGCGACGCGCAACATGCCGCCGCTGGTGGCAGATGCCGGCCTCAACGGCACGGCCCAGGCCCTCGCCAGCCAGTATGCGCAGACCAATGTCGCGCCGACCAAGCCGCAGGCGCTTTCCCAGATGAAGCTCTCGGCTGGTTATGCAAGCTTTGCCGAAACCTTCTCCGGCTGGCGCAACAATGCAGCGGACGCGGTTGGCCTCACTGCTCAGGGCAGCAAGGCAGGCGTCGCCGTCGCCTATAACCCGACCTCGAGCTACGGCGTCTATTGGGTTCTGGTGATCGGCGATTAAGCCGGACTAGAGATCAGCCGGTCGGGGGCGCGGCAGCGCGATCGTGATCCCCCCGGCCGGAAGCCCCGGACGCAGCACATCGTCGATGGACGCGCTGTCGAGCGGGCTCGGCGCCGAGAATGTCGGGACGTGCGGCGGACGCGGGCGCGGCATGGCGATGCCGGTGCGGATGCGTCCCATATCGACGGCACTATATTCCTGCACCGCGACCACATCATTGAGATAGCTCGGCTGACCCTTGAGACCCATCGGATAGGCAGCTTCCTGCGCCTTCACATAGGTCGCTGCATCCTTGCCACAGATCAGCGGACGCATATCCGTGGGCGCAGCGCCCGGATTGTTGGCAAGGGTCAACACGGTCTGGCCCGTTGGGGTCTTGCGACCCGCAATGCCATCCAGGAAAAGTTCGGCCGCTTTTTCGTTGCGCTCGCGCGATGATGAGCCACCTAGCACCACCGCCAGGAGCTTGCGGCCACCGCGATCCGCCGTCGCGACGATATTGAGGCCCGAGGCGCAGACATAGCCCGTCTTCATGCCATTGGCCCCGGCAAAGCCTTCGAGCAGGCCATTATTGGACTCGTGCACCTTGCCATTGAGCTTGACCACACCGGTCGAGAACATCGGCATATATTGGGGAAAGCTCTGCTCGATGTAGAGCGCGATGATGGCTACATCGCGCGCCGTCGTGATCTGGGCGGGATGATGCAGTCCGTGCGAATTGACGAAATTTGTGCCTGTCAGCCCCATGCGGCTGGCGGCATTGTTCATCATCGCCACAAAGCTCTCTTCGCTGCCGCCGATGGTTTCGGCGATGGCGAGCGCCACGTCATTGGCTGATTTGACGATCAGCAGATAGAGCGCGTCCTTCATGGTGAGATGGCTGTCGACCGGCAGGCCCGACTTGCTGGGCGCGAGATTGACCGCCTTTTTCGAAATCCTGACTGGCGTGTCGAGCGAGATCGTTCCCTTGGCGATTTCCTCAAAAGCCACATAGGCCGTCATCAGCTTGGTCAGCGATGCGGGGTGCCATGGCTGGCCGGCGTCCTCGGCGTAAAGCACCTGAAGATTGCTGCGGTCGAGCAGAAGCAGTGGCCCGGCAGCGGCAGGTGCAATGCTGGCGACAGCGATCAGGATGGCGACAGCAAGGCGACGGACGAACAGCAAAACGGATCGACTCCGATCTAAATCATTTGGGGAACGCCATCCTCTTAGCAGCCCGATCGGGCTACCTCAAGGAAACGGGGCGAAGCTGACGCCTCTGTGAAAGAGACGCAAGGTTACTGACACGCCCTGTCAGGCAGTTGAGGGATGCTCAGTCGTCCAAACTGGAGACTATTTTATGACAACCCTCGTGACGATCCTCACTCCTGGCTTTGCGGATTGGGAACTCGCTCTGCTCAATGCAGGCGCGCGCGCCTATTACAATCTGCAGACGCGTTTCGCGACACCGGGTGGCGAGGAAGTCACCTCCGCCGGCGGTATGCGGGTCGTGCCGCAGATGGCCGTGGAAGACATCGACATCGGCACTGTGGACGCAATCCTCATCAATGGCGGAACGATCTGGCAGACCGAACAGGCGCCCGATCTCGGCGAATTGCTCCGCGCTGCCCGTGAACAGGGCAAAGTCATCGGCGGCATCTGCGACGGGGTGATTGCCCTCGCCCGCGCGGGCATCCTTGACGACGTGCGGCACACCGCCAATGGCCCGGAAAGTCTGCCCGACACCGGCTACAAGGGCACTGCCCTCTTCACCGGCTCGCAAAGAGCCATCCTCGACCAATCCATCGTCACCGCGCCGGGTACAGCGCCCGTGAGTTTCATGGGCGCAGTGCTCGAGGCCTTGGGACTGCGAAACGGCGATCTCGATTTCTATCTCGGTCTCTACGCCGCCGAACACCAACCGGCAGCCTGACCTAGCGGGCCGAGATCGGGACTTTCCTGGTCCGGCCCCACATAACGAAGAGCGATAGCGCCAGCAGCACGACATTCATCGGCAGCACGAAAAACTCGCCGCGCCAGAGATGCAGCAGGATGGCCAAAACCTGGATGATGGAAAAGCCCAGTGCGGCCAGCGGCGTCAATCTTGGCTGGATGCGAAGCAGTGCCGGCAGGATGATGCCGAGTGCGCCCAGCACTTCTACCGTGCCGATGAAGCGGGTCAGCAGCTCCGGAAAATCCCCCGCATAGCCCATGCCCGCTGCCACCAGCGCATCGATGGGCTGAGTCAGTTTCGTCATGCCGGCCATCGCATAGACTAGGGCAAGCAGGCCCTGCGCCACCCAGAGGCCGATATTCCAGGCGTTTGGTCGACCGATCGCGCTGACCGAATTCTCCCCATGCGTCATAACTCTTTCCCCCCAATGACACGCCGACACACTAGTAACTACTAGTAACTGTGTCTATATTTGTGCCTCAGTATCAATTCCACGAGGCACAGCCATGTCACTCACCGACACCTCGCAGCATTCGAACTGCTCAGCCATGTCCGACGTGCTCAATCGCATCGGCGACAAGTGGAGCGTCATGGTCGTGGGCATGCTTGGCCGCAATGGCACCCTGCGCTTCAACGAGCTCAAGCGCCTGATCAATGGCGTCTCGCAGCGCATGCTGACGCTGACCCTGCGCAATCTCGAACGCGACGGCCTCGTCACCCGCACCATCTATCCGGAAGTGCCGCCGCGCGTGGAATACAGCCTGACCGAACTGGGCAAGACCCTGCAGGTGCCGATCAGCGCCCTCTGGGACTGGTCGGCCGAAAATCATCACGCCATCATCGAAGCGCGTGCCATCTATGATAATCGCGAAGGCGTTATCGCCGCCGGCGAAACCCGCAAGATCGCCTACGCCAGGGGCTAGGCCCCTTCCCGCGCCACATTGGCACAACGGGTGACCTCGCCGGGCTGTGCCGCAAGCACGGCCCGTCGCGCTTCTGCGCGCTGGCTTGATGGCAGGTTGAGCGCATTGACGAGCGCCCGATATTCCTGCCGCGCGCTCATGTGGGACATGGACGGCACGCCACCCAGCAATTCGTCGTCGAGCGGATCAAAGACGGTCATGCCCGAGGAGAACAGCGAGCGGAAAATCACGCGCTCGGCAATCCCGTCGGCGATCCGGCATCCCAGCCGACCGGCAATGCGGTCGAGCATGGTCTGCACCTGACGCATATTGCGCGAGGACAGCATCGAGATGCGGTTGCGCACCAGCACCCAGTCGATATTCTTGCCATCGATGGAGAGCCGCTCGGACCGCGCCCGCTGCACCAGCCTTGCATAATGGCTCAATTCCCGCGGCTCGCCCGTCGCCGGATCGATCTGGGCGATGACGCTGAGATCAATGAGGCTGTCATTGACAGGGGTCACCAGGGTATCGGCCAGCGAATGCGCCAGACGCGTCAGATTGGTGTCGAAACCCGGCGTATCGATGATGATGAAATCGGCGCTCGCCTCGACCTCGCCAATGGCCTGTCTGAACAGGTCGAACTCGATGCGGTGGTTTTCCTTGACGGAATCGCCCCGCGACAGCGGCAGGTGGAAATGGGTCGTGTGCGGCAGGCTCAGGCCCCTGTTGCGGGCCCAGTCGCGACGGTGCCGCACATAATGGGTAAAGGTCTGCTGGCGGCTGTCGACATCGATGCTCGCGACCTTGTGGCCCTGATAGAGCAGAAAAACAGCCAGATGAAAGGCCGTGGTGGACTTACCCGAACCACCCTTTTCATTGCCGACAACAATGACATGCGCGCCTTGTGGCAACGTCGAATCCCCAAATCAGTTGGGCGGAGTTTGTCTTGCACCGCAAGGCACAAGGGAAATCGTTCCCGGCAATAGCCCGTTGGGGCTAACTCGGTATTTGTCCCCACGCATTGTGACCATACGAAGAATTTGCCATGCGCCTGGCGCATGTGGCGCCTGCTGGCCGAGGGCTGGCAGGACAAAGCAAATCGGCTCACCCTTCGCCCCATACGATTGAACTGCGAAGGGATCTGCCCCATGTTCGTTCGTGCCGTGTGGCGCCTCCGGCGCCTTGTCGACATCAAGCAGACTGTGCGGGAAACCAACGTCCCGTCTACCCGTAACGCCGACCTTCTCGGGCTTACCGGCGCCGACTTCCCGAAAATGACCCGCTCGCTCTTCGATCGCTGAAGGGCAGTATTGCAGCCAGCGCATGGCGCGGTGGCCGAAGGGCCGCCCGGCGGCCGCAATCGCGCCTCACGCATTAATGCTCAATGAATGAGCAGGCTTAACGCCATGCACAAATTGCATGGCATTATTGAGCAAAGTCCATCTGCTCAGCGTGCCTCAGCCGACCTATCTTCAGCCCGTAAGCAACAGGAGACGAATATGGACATCCGCAAGACTTTCAAGAAGTGGGCCGCCTACCAGCAGACCGTCCGTGAGCTCGCCGCTCTCGACAACCGCCAGCTCAACGATCTGGGCATTTCGCGCACCGATATCAGCCGCGTTGCTCGTGATCATGCTGCTTCGCTCTAAGCCCAGCCTGACTTCGACGATAAACCGAACACCCGCCTCTTTCTAAGATGCGGGTGTTTTCTTTTTGCGGCGCGCGATGCGCCCAACGACAACGCGACCGCATTGCTTAAGCTCATGGCGCTTGGTATCTCCCAGCCCATGTCAAACGAACCCATTCATATCATCGGCGGGGGCCTCGCTGGCTCCGAAGCCGCATGGCAGGCAGCCGAAGCCGGCGCCAAGGTGATCCTCCACGAAATGCGCGGCGTCAAAGGCACGGACGCGCACCACACGGACAACTTTGCCGAGCTGGTCTGCTCCAATTCCTTCCGCTCCGACGACCACGAGCAGAACGCCGTCGGCCTCCTGCATGAAGAGATGCGCCGCTGCGGCTCGCTGATCATTCGCGCCGCCGACCAGCACAAGCTGCCCGCGGGTGGCGCTCTGGCTGTGGACCGCGACGGATTCTCCGCCGCCGTCACCGAGGCGATCAACAATCACCCGAACATCACGGTCATCCGCGAGGAAATCGCGGGCTGGCCCCCGGCTGACTGGAAACACGTCATCATCGCCACCGGCCCCCTCACCTCCCCGGCCCTTGCCGAAGCGGTGCTGGAAAAGACCGGCGAAGATTCCCTCGCCTTCTTCGACGCCATTGCCCCGATCATCCATTATGACAGCATCAATATGGATATCGCCTGGCGGCAGTCGCGCTACGACAAGGCTGGGCCCGGCGGCACCGGCGCGGACTATCTCAACCTGCCGATGGACAAGGACCAGTACTACAACTTCATCGAGGCGCTGAAGTCCGCGCCCCTGCATGAGTTCAAGGAGTGGGAGAAGGTCCCCTATTTCGACGGCTGCCTGCCGATCGAAGTGATGGCCGAGCGCGGCCCGGAAACCCTTCGCCACGGCCCGATGAAGCCGGTTGGCCTCACCAATCCGCGCAATCCGACGGTAAAGCCCTATGCCATCGTCCAGCTCCGCCAGGACAACGCCCTCGGCACGCTCTGGAACATGGTCGGTTTCCAGACCAAGATGCGCTACGGCGTCCAGACGGAAATCTTCCGCATGATCCCGGGCCTCGAAAACGCGCAGTTCGCGCGCCTCGGCGGCCTGCACCGCAATACCTTCATCAATTCACCCAAGGTACTGTCGCCGGATCTTAAACTGAAGGTTGATCCGCGCATCCGCTTTGCCGGTCAGGTCACGGGTGTAGAAGGCTATGTTGAAAGCGCCGCCTGCGGCCTTATCACCGGCCGCCTCACCGCGGCCGAAGCCCTTGGTGGCTCGATGCAGACGCCACCGGTCACCACGGCCCTTGGCGCGCTTATCGGCCATATCACCGGCGGCCACGTTGAAGCCGAAGCCTATAGCGGCGCCCGCAGCTTCCAGCCGATGAACGTCAATTTCGGTCTCTTCCCGGAAGTGACGATCACCAAGCCTGAAGGCGTAACCCGCTGGCGCGGCCCGGAAAAGACGATTGCCAAGCGCCGCGCCATCACCAGCCGCGCGCTGGAAGACCTCAAGGCCTGGGCATGACACCCGAGGCGCTGGTCAGTTTCCTGCACGACAACATCCCGCTCTCGCGGGCCATGGACGTGTCGGTCACCTCGGCCAGCGCCGCTCAGGTGGTGCTTGAGGCGCCGCTTGAGCCCAATATCAATGTGCATGGCACAATGTTCGGCGGCAGCGTCGCGACCGTCGGCCTCCTCGCCGCCTGGTCGGTCATGCATCTGCGTCTGGAAGACGAAGGCATCAAGTGCCAGCTCGTCATCCACCGCACCGAAACCGAATATCTCCTGCCCGTCTCCGGCTGCGTAACCGCCTCCGCCGTGCTCGACACCTCAGGCTGGGACCATTTCCGCGATATGTTCACCCGCCGCGGCAAGGCCCGCCTCACCGTGACCGCCGAGCTTCTCCATAACGGTCAGGTCGCCGCCCGCCTCACCGGCGAATTCGTCGCCATCGCCGAACGCTGATCACCGCTGCCGCAGCGCCCACCAGCTGATCGCCGCGATCTTGCGCCAGTCTGCCCGGTCGCTGGGCGGCGCGAAGGGGTTGCTGGCGCTCTGCTGCCAGTCGGCCAGTTGACGCTCCAGGAGCGGATAGATGGCAAAGGCCGGGCGCAGCTTTACCGGCGTCTTGGCGATCGCCGCCTTCGCCTTGGCGAGATGCTCGCCCGCGAGTTCGGCCACCTGGCTCAGCGCGGCATGCAGCCCCTCGCTCTCCTGCCCCGCAAAGAGCTCGCTCTCGCGTACGCCATTGGCTTCCAGCAGCGACCAGGGCAGCATGATGCGCCCCTTGGACGAGACATAGCCGATCGAGCGGATATGCCCGATCATCGCCTGCGCCACGCCCAGATGCCCGGCCGCATCGCCCTCCTCGACCGGCTCCCCGCCATTGAGGATCATCGCCGATAGCTGCAACAGCGTAGAGGCCGTCTCGCCGGCATAGCCCTCAAAGCTCTGCAGGTCCGGCATGGGATCGTCATAGAGATCAAAGCGCCGAGCGCCGATCAGGCGCTGCAGCGTGCCCACCGGCAGCCCATACTTCTCGATCGTATCGAGCAACGCATCGGCAATCGGGTTCTGCCGCACGGCGCCATGCCCCTCGCCCGTCAGCGCGTCATTCCACCATTGCAGGCGGATTTCGCCGGGCTGCGGTCCCGAGACCCGGTCGCGGATACCAGCCACATCGGCATTGAACGCCATTAGCGCCGTGATGCCGGGCCGTGCCTCCGCGGGCAGCACAAGCGTTGCCAGATAGCGGTCGCGGTCTGCTTCGCGCAGGCTATTGGCGGCAAAGGCGAAACTCTCTTCGGCCATCAGCGCGCGTTTTCGACAGCGATGAAAGCAGCGGCAACGGCACGCTCTTCGGCCAGCAGAACATTATAGGTGCGCACCGCCCCACCCGTCTGGGTTGGCTCGATGATCACCTTGCGCTCCCGAAAGGCCGCGCGGATAGCCGGGTCAATGGCGACGATATCGCTGCCCAGCCCGATCAGCAGCACGTCGATCTCATCAGCCACATCAAGAACAGGCTGCAGGCTTTCAAGCGTGAGTTCGCTGGCGCTGTTTACGGCCCACGCTTCCATCCGCCCGGGCAGGCAGAGCAGCGAGCCCTTGTGCGACAGGTCGGCAAAGCGGAAGCCACCATTGCCATAGGCATTGATGGCGACCTGCTGGGGGTAATGAAGGGTTTCTACCACGGCGCCTTCCCGAGCGATGTGAGCCTCAGATCAGAGAGCTACCCAGAGAGCGACTTGCCTGATGGGCGTCCCCGGGCGGACCCGGAGACACCTGTTCTCTTGGTTCTAGACGGACGCGCCGTCGTTGGGGCGCATCTTCCGCTTTTCTTCCTCGGCGACTTCTTCGTCGGACCGCGCCTTGAGACCAAAATTGATCAGGATCGGGCCGTTGATGATCACCGAAGAATACATGCCCACGATGGAGCCGAAGGTCATGGCGATGGTGAAGCTGCGCAGCGCCTCGCCACCGAAGAAGACCAGCGGCAAGAGCGCCAGCAACAGGGTGAACTGCGTCAAGGACGTACGCACGATGGTCTGGTTAATCGAAAGGTCGATCAGCTCAGGCAGCGGCATGGATCGGTATTTTCGCAGGTTTTCGCGAATACGGTCCGAGACCACGACGGTTTCGTTGAGCGAGATACCGACCAGCGTCAGCACCGCCGCGATGGAGGAGATATTGAACTCCATCCCCGTCAGCGAGAACAGACCAATGGTCATGATCAAGTCGTGCGACGTGGTCGTGATCGCTGCCATGGCGAACTGCCACTCGAAGCGGAACCAGATGTAGATGAGGATACAAACCAGCGCGATGATCACAGCGATGGTACCCGTCGTCGCCAGTTCCCCGGAAACGGTACCGCTCACTGCCTCGACGCGACGCACTTCATAGTTTTCCTGCGCCAGGGCGTCGGTCACCTGCTGCACGGCAATCTGGTCGGCCGATTGGCCGCCTTCCTGCGCCTGCACACGGACCAGCACGTCCTGTGGCGTACCAAAGCCCTGAACCTGGATTTCGCCCAGATCAAGATCGCTCAGGAGCTGGCGCACCTGTCCCACATCTGCCGGACCACCCACATGCTGGATTTCGATCGCCGTACCACCGACGAAGTCGATGCCGAGATTGAAGCCCTTGGTGAAAGCCGAACCGATGGAGACCAGCGTCAACACGATCGACATGGCGATCACGTAACGCGAAATCTTCATGAACGGGATCTTGGTGCCATCCGGGATGAAGCGGAACTTCTGGATGTTGAGCACCTTCGGGCGCACGCGCTTGTACCAGACGTGAACCTGGAAGTTGGTCACGGTATAGGACGTGAAGAGCGAGGTGATGATGCCGAGGCCAAGCGTAACGGCAAAACCCTGGATCGGGCCCGAACCCATGAAGTAGAGCACAACGGCCGCCACCAGCTGGGTAAGGTGGGAGTCGATGATGGTGCCCCAGGCGCGCTCGAAACCGGCATTGATGGCCTGCAATGGCGTTCGCCCTGCCCGCTGTTCTTCGCGCATTCGTTCGTAGATGAGAACGTTCGCGTCCACGGCCATACCGATGGTCAGAACGATACCGGCAATACCAGGCAGCGTTAGCGTTGCCCCCAGTGTCGAAAGCGCCGCAAAGATCAGGATGATGTTGAGGATCAGCGAAACGTTGGCAAAGACGCCCCAGACGCCATAGGCGAGGACCATGAAGCCAAGGACGAGGATCGAGGCAACGACACCGGCGGTGAAACCGGCCTGGATCGAGTCAGCGCCAAGGCTGGCGTCCACAGTACGTTCTTCGATGACGTTGAGGCTGGCCGGCAGCGCACCGGCACGCAGCAGCACAGCGAGGTCATTGGCCGACGCGGTGGTGAAGGTGCCGCTGATCTGGCCCGAACCGCCGGTGATCGGCTGCTGGATGACCGGTGCGGTGATGACCTGATTGTCGAGCACGATGGCGAAGCGCTGGCCAACACTGGCAGCGGTGATTTCGCCAAAGGTGATGGCGCCACGGGTGTCAAAGCGGAAGCTGACGACCGGGATGCCGCGCTGCTGGTCATAGGCCGGCTGCGCGTCGACAAGGGATTCGCCGCCGAGGGCGACGTCTTCATAAAGCAGTTCGCGACCGCCATCCTGGCTCGGCAGGATCATGGTGCCGACCGGCAGGCCCTGGGCCTCGGCCTGTTCCGGCGACATGCCCGGATAGACCATGTGGAAGGTCAGGCGCGCGGTCTGGGAAATGATGTTCTTGAGGCGGGTGGAGTCGCCAAAGCCCGGCACCTGCACGAGGATACGCGTATCGCCCTGGCGCTGGATGGTCGGCTCGGTGGTGCCGAGTTCGTCGATACGGCTGCGGATGACTTCGATGGACTGCGCCACCAGCGAGCTCATGCGCTGGGTCACGCCATCGGGCGTCAGCGTCACCGACAGGCGGCCATCGGGTGTCTCACCAAAGGCCAGCTCATCGATGCCGACGCCGGTCGAGAACAGCGCGTTGGTCATCGTGTTCTGGATCGACTGCAGCGCCGTGCGGGCCTGTTCCTTCTGCGAAGGATCGGTCAGTTCGATATAGATGGCGTTGGCGGCCTCATTGGTGGTGATGAGGTTGCCGATGCCGTTCTGGTTGGCGAGGACGTTGCGGGCTTCACGGCGAACGTCGGAAAGACGCTGATTGACGATGCCGGCGCGATCAACTTCCAGAAGCAGGTGCGAGCCGCCCTGCAAGTCGAGACCAAGCACCAGGCCAGGCTGCGGGAGCCATCCCGGCAAGGCGTCACGCCACTGCTGGGGAAGGAAATTCGGGGCTGCAAGCAGGATACCCGCGATCGTCACAAACAGGATGACGAAAATGCGGAACGGCGACTGGTTCATGGAAGCGACGTCCTCGAGCCGTTTTTCGTTTCAGCGAAACGCCAGACGGCTCCAACATATGGTTTCGCGATCCCCCGAGGGCGACCGCTGCTGGAAAGCACGAAAGCCGGGCCCCTTCGGCCCCGGCTCAGTTTCATCCGGCTTAGGCCGGCTTGTTGTCGTTGACCGGCTCGGACTTCGAGCGGACGTCGGCAACCATGTGGCGGACAACCTTGACCTTCACGCCCTGGGAGATTTCGACTTCGAGATCTTCACCATCGACAGCCTTGGTGACCTTGCCGA
>JAAZLP010000032.1 GCA_012799265.1 Phyllobacteriaceae bacterium
CTGGCTCGAAGCGCCCTATCTCGACGCCCCCACAGATCTGCGTGGCTTGGCGCAGGGTGCCGTCCATCCTGCCATGGCCGACCAGCGCTTTTCCGTCTCCATCCTGCCCGGCGTCTGCCAGCGCCAGAATGGCGACAATGTCATGCGCGGCGAAGAAACCCAGCTCCTGGGGCTCGCGACCATCTCGCCCGGATATTCTGGCCTCGTCTGCATGCCGGGTACCCATTCGAAATGGGCTGTGCTCGACGGCACGCGCATCGAACGCTTCACCACGGCCATGACCGGCGAGGTCTATGAACTCCTCCGCACCCAGTCGGTTCTCCGCCATTCGCTTCAGGGTGATCTCGATGGCCCGGGTCGCGACGACGGTTTCCGCGCCGGTGCTGCCGACGCCCTCGACCGCCCGGAAGACCTGCTTGGCCTCCTCTTCCGCGTCCGCGCCGGCACGCTGCTTTCGGACCGGCAGCCGGACTGGTGCGCCGGCTATCTCTCTGGCCTCCTCATCGGCACCGAAATTGCCGCCAACCGTAACCAGATTGGCACCGATCCGATCCCGCTGATCGGGTCCACTGCCCTCTGCGCTCTCTATGCTCAAGTGCTCGACATGGCCGGCGCCACGGGCCGTATCGTCAACGGCACAGACGTCACGATTGCAGGCCTCAAGGCCGCCCGCGCGAACCACAAATAAGGATCAACACATGACGCACCGACACATCATCGCGATCCTGCGTGGTATCACCCCCGACGAAGCCGTCCCGGTCTGCACGGCCCTCGTCGATGCCGGCATCACCCTCATTGAAGTGCCGCTCAATTCTCCCAACGCCGTCGACAGCATTGGTCGCGCGGTCAAGGCGCTGGGCGATCGCGCCGAGATCGGCGCCGGAACCGTCCTCACCCCCGAAGACGTCCGCGCCGTCGCGGGCGCCGGCGGCACCTTCATCGTCTCGCCCGACACCAATCCCGAAGTTATCCAGGAGACGGTGCGCCTAGGCCTCAAATCCTATCCCGGCGTCTTCTCGCCCTCCGATGCCTTCACGGCCATTCGCTCCGGCGCGACAGGCCTCAAATTCTTCCCGGCCGAAGTGCTGGGCGCCAAGGGCATCAAGGCCATGAAGGCGGTGCTCCCGCCCGCCCTGCCGCTCTATGCGGTTGGCGGCGCCAATCCGGACAATTTTGGCGAGTTCTTCGCCGTCGGCTGCGCCGGTTTTGGCCTCGGCACCTATATCTACACGCCCGGCCGCAGCGCCGAAGAAGTTGGCACCCGCGCCCGCCGAGCCGTCGAAGCCTATGACAAGGGAACCAGCACATGACAGAGACTGCCCGCCTCCTCATCGATTGCCGCTGTGCCCTGGGCGAAGGCCCGTTCTGGCATGATGGCCGCCAGCAGATTTTCTGGCTCGACATCAACAATCAGGTGCTCTTCGCCGCCGACGAAAACGGCAAGGCGCGCAGCGAATGGCGCTTCAACGAGATCGTGTCCGCGGCCGCCATCATCAATGATGATGAACTGGCCCTCGCCACCGAGACGGGCCTCAAGCGCTACAATCTCGAAACCGGCGAGATCAGCGACGTTGTCGATATCGAGCGCGACGTCCCGGCCAATCGCGCCAATGACAGCCGCGTGCATCCATCCGGCGCCTACTGGATCGGCACCATGGTCAAGGACGAAGGGCCCAAGGACGGCGGCGTCTATCACTATCGCGCCGGCGCGCTGACCAAGATCATCAGTAACGCCGCCATTCCCAATGCGACCTGCTTTTCGCCCGATGGCAGACGCGCCTATTGGACCGACACACCGACGCAGAAAATCCTCACCTGCGAGACCGACCCGGCGACAGGCCTGCCGACAAGCGAGTGGACCCTTTTTGCCGACACGTCCGAGCACCGTGGCTATCCTGACGGCGCCGTCATCGACGGTGAAGGCCATCTCTGGAATGCCCGCTGGGGCGGCTCCTGCGTCATCCGCTATGCGCCCGATGGCACGATCGACCGCACCATCGAACTGCCCGTCAGCCAGGTCACCTGCCCGGCTTTCGGCGGCAAGGATTTCACAAAACTCTTCATCACCACGGCGGCGAAAGGCCTCTCGGACGAACAGGCGGCAAAGGAAGAATTCGCCGGCAGCCTTTTCGTCATCGACCTCGACATCGCCGGCCTGCCCGAAGCCCGCATCAAACTCTGAGACCGTCCATGAACCCCACTCTCGGCGTCTGTTACTACCCGGAACACTGGCCCGAGGAGTGGTGGGAGGACGATGCGGCCCGCATGGCCGAAGTGGGCATCAAATATGTCCGCATCGGCGAATTCGCCTGGTCGCGGCTGGAGCCGACGCCCGGCGATCTCCAACTCGGCTGGATGATCCGCGCCATGGATGTCCTCGGCCGCCACGGCCTGCAGGTCATCGTTGGCACGCCGACCGCTACGCCGCCGCGCTGGATGGTCGACAAGCATCCCGACATGCTCGCCATGGACGCGCAGGGCCGCCGCAAGGGTTTTGGCTCCCGCCGCCACTACGATTTCTCTCATCTCGGCTATCGCGAGGAATGCGCTCGCATCACGCAGATCATCGCGGACGCCGTCGGCGATCATCCGGCTCTGGGCGGCTGGCAGACCGACAACGAATATGGCTGCCACGGCACGACCTATTCCTACTCCCCGGCCGCCAAGGAAGGCTTTCAGCGTTGGCTGGCCGCCAAATACGGTACGGTCGACGCGCTCAACCGCGCCTGGGGCAATGTCTTCTGGTCGATGGAATATAACCGCTTCGACCAGATCGAGCTGCCGAACCTCCTCGTCTGCGAGGCGACGCCCACGCACGAACTCGATTTCCGACGCTATAGCTCCGATCAGGTCGCGGCCTTCAACAAGGTCCAGTACGACATCCTCAAGGCCAAGCGCCCCGACCTGCCGGTCATCCATAATTTCATGAGCCGCTATGCCGAGTTCGACCATTACGATGTGGCCGAAACGCTCGACGTAGCGAGCTGGGATTCCTATCCCATCGGCCATCTTGCAACGAGCGACGAACCCGAGGACATCAAGCGCCACTACATGCGCCAGGGCGATCCCGACAACGCCGCCTTCCACCATGATCTTTATCGCACCGTCGGCCACGGCCGCTGGTGGGTGATGGAACAGCAGCCCGGCCCGGTGAACTGGGCGCAGGCCAATCCCGATCCCCTGCCCGGCATGGCTCGCCTCTGGGCCTGGGAAGCCTTTGCCCATGGCGCTGAAGTGGTATCCTATTTCCGCTGGCGTCAGGCGCCCTTTGCGCAGGAACAGATGCATGCGGGCCTCAACCGCCCTGACCGCCAGCCGGCGCCCGCCTATTTCGAGGCGCAGCAGGTCGCCCGAGAACTCAAGGAAACCGGCATTTCTGGCACCGCCGCGAAGGGCCGGATCGCCGTCGTCTATGATTACCAGAGCGAATGGGCCTGGGAGATCCAGCCACAGGCCGCCGGCTTCCGCCACGGCGCCCATGTCCGCGCCTTCTATTCGGCCTTCCGAAAGCATGGTCTCGATGTCGACGTGCTCTCGCCAAAGACCAGGAGCTTTGAGGGCTACGACATCGTCGTCATCCCGGCCCTCCTGGCATGGAATGACGACCTCCGCGAAGCCATGGCCAATTACGATGGCCACCTGCTGATCGGCCCGCGCTCCGGCTCAAAAACTGAAAACTTCGCCATCTCCGCCAGTCTTGGCCCAGACCTTCCGCAGAACCTCCTTGATGTTCGTGTCGCGCGCGTCGATAGCCTGCCAGCCGGCGTTGAAGTCACCGTCAAGGGTGGCGGTTCGACCCGGCTCTGGCGCGAAAATACCGAAGGCGGCTCTGAAGTCGTGATGGAAGATGTCGAGGGCGTTCCGGTGCTCCTCTCGCAGGGCAAGGTCTTCTATCTCGCCGCCAGCGGTGACCGCGCCCTCTATCAGCGCATCGCCGACTATCTCATCGCCGAAGCCGACACCCCGCTGCTCAATCTTCCCGCGGGGGTGCGCTGCCGGGTCCGCGGCGGCTTCCGCATTTATGTCAATTACGGCAGCACAGCCCAGACGCTCAATCCCGCC
>JAAZLP010000402.1 GCA_012799265.1 Phyllobacteriaceae bacterium
GACTAGCATTTCCAGATGGTTCGACCCGGTATTGCGCTCTATGGCGGGCGGGCCGTAGCGGGGCGGCGCAATCCTATGGCGCCAGTGGTATCGCTGCACGTCCCGGTCCTGCAGGTGACTGAAGGGCGGACGGGCGAAACTGTTGGGTATGGCGCTGCCTATTCGTTAAGCCGCAACAGCAAGCTGGCCATCCTGGGCTATGGCTATGCCGACGGCTATTTCCGCTCCGAATCTGGGACCAATCAGAGACCCGGCGGGAAAGTTTTCATCCGGGGCAAGCTCTGTCCTGTGCTCGGAAAAATCTCGATGGACCTGACCGTGGTGGACGTGACCGAACTGGGGTCGGACCTGCCCATGCCGGGTGAAGGCGCCGAAATCCTGGGCCCTAATATCAGCGTTGATGACCAGGGCGATTGGGGCGGTACGATCGGGTACGAATTCCTGACCAGCCTCAAGGGGCGCTATACGCGCAACTATATCGGCGATGGTCGCATCCCCGAATAGTCAGGGCGTCAGCACAGCTGGCTGATCGGCCGGATCATCCGCCGTGCGACCTCCTTCGACTTCTGGCGCCTGGTTATTCGCGGCGAACATGGTGACCGCGAAGGCGATGACGACCACTGCGACGACAATGGAAATGATTATTTTGCGGTTCATCGACCGAACTCCTGTTGGGGCACACTTAATCTGGTCGGCGGCTCAAGGTTCCAGCGTTTACCAAGCCCTCGTTTCCCTTTTGTTCTTGTGCGCATGCGCCGGTCTTGCTAGGTCTGGCTGGATCCTTTCGCCGGAGCCGCCTTGTCGAAGACCACACCAATCTATGTCATCCTGCTGCGTGCCATTGGCCCTGCAACGCATCGCTTGATGACCATGAGCCAGTGGCGCGACGCGGCCGGACGCGCTGGCTTCGTAGCCCCAGAAACGCTGGTCAACACAGGTAACTTGATCGCCGGCTTCGACGGCAACGCCGATCAGGTGGCGCGAAGGATGACGGATATAGTGCGCGGCTTCGGACTGGGAGAGAACGTGGTGCCCGTCGTTCGCCCCCCTGCCCTGTTGGCCAAAATTGTCGAGGCAGATCCCATCCCGGACGCTGCCGCCATGCGCCCCAATCAGACGGGCATCTATTTCTTTGTTGAGCCAAAGCCGGATTTCGGCTGGCTGGGTGAGCATGATGGCCCGGAGGTCGTGCATGTGGTGCACCATCATCTAGTCGTGGATTTCAGCCGAGACGTCGCACAGGCGAGTAAGTTGATCCGCAAGATCGATAAGCATTGCGGGACCAATACGGCCCGGAACTGGAACAGCCTGGGGCGCATCGCTGAGCGCAGTCTGGCGCGGGAGACAGAATAAGAGTGGCTAAAGTTCGGTCCAATTTCGTTTGCCAGTCCTGTGGCGGGGTTACCACCCGCTGGCAGGGAAGATGCGAGGCATGTGGCGAGTGGAACACCATCGTCGAAGAGATGGTGGACTCCGGCGTCGGTGCCGGGCCGAAGGCCGCCAAGTCGAATGGCAGACCAGCTAATCTCGTTCCGCTCTCTGGCGAGACTGAAAGCGCCGCACGCGTCATCACCGGCATTGCCGAACTGGACCGGGTAACCGGCGGGGGCTTTGTGAAGGGTTCGGCCCTGCTGGTGGGTGGTGATCCAGGAATCGGCAAATCGACCCTGCTCCTTCAATCAGCTGCGGCTTTGGCGGCCCGGGGCAAACGAGTGGTCTATGTATCGGGCGAAGAAGCGGTCGCGCAGGTACGCCTCCGGGCACAGCGTCTGGGTCTCGGCGAGGCAAATGTTCTGCTGGCCGCCGAAACCAATGTAGAGATCATTCTCGCGACGCTGGAAAGCGGGCCGCCCCCCGATCTTGTCATCATCGATTCGATCCAGACGCTGTGGACCGACCGGGTTGACTCCGCCCCTGGTACCGTCACGCAGGTGCGTACATCTGCGCAGGCACTGACTCGTGTGGCGAAAAAGACAGGCGCCGCCGTTGTGCTGGTCGGCCATGTGACCAAGGACGGGCAGATCGCCGGGCCTCGCGTGGTTGAGCATATGGTCGACGCCGTGCTCTATTTCGAGGGCGACAGCAGTCATACATTCCGTATCCTGCGCGGCGTGAAGAACCGCTATGGCGCCACAGACGAAATTGGCGTCTTTGCCATGACAGAACGGGGGCTGGAACAGGTCGCCAATCCCTCGGCACTCTTCTTAGACCAGCGCGACAAGGACGCAGCAGGCTCCGCCGTGTTTGCGGGGATGGAAGGCACGCGACCAATCCTCATTGAAATCCAGGCTCTAGTTGCGCCTTCCCCCCTTGGCACGCCACGTCGGGCGGTGGTGGGCTGGGACTCGTCGCGGCTATCGATGGTGCTTGCAGTTCTGGAAACGCGTTGCGGGGTAAGGATCGGCGCAAACGACATCTATCTCAACGTGGCCGGCGGATTGAAGATCAATGAGCCGGCGGCGGACCTTGCGGTTGCTGCAGCCCTGATGTCGTCGTTGACGGGGGCGGCACTGCCTGCTGACGCTGTCTACTTCGGAGAAATATCCCTCGCGGGCGGCGTGAGACCGGTCGTGCATGGTGCTCTGCGCCTGCGGGAAGCCGCAAAGCTCGGCTTTGGCTCGGTGGTGACGGGCAAGCTTGGCAAGGCGGACCGGAACGCGGATCTCGAGGTCACCGAATACGCGCTTCTGGCGGATATGGTCAGCAGGATTGCGGCCCAAGGAAAGCGCCCCATTCCAGAACCTGAGCCAGATTCATGGTAAACGAATGGTTTACGGGGACATCCGCGCTGGGCAATACCCACAGACTTGGCAGGTCGCGTCAAAGTCGTTAAACGTCCACCCAATGGCCGGGGCGGCTTAAAACAGGCGAATGACATATGCTGACAGCGTTCGACGTTGGTGTGGGTGTGCTGGTGCTGATCTCGGCAATCCTGGCAACTGCACGAGGCCTCACCCGGGAAGTGCTCTCGCTGGCCACCTGGGCCGGTTCGGCGGCAATTGCCGTCTATATGTGGCAATACCATCCAGAGATCGCCCGGCAGTACATTGCCGAACCGGTCGTCGCTGACATCGCGACTGTGGTGGTTACGTTTATCGTTGCCCTGATCGTCCTGCACCTCTTGACCATGCGCATCGCCGATTTCGTCGTCGACAGCCGCATCGGGCCAATCGACCGCACGCTCGGTTTTGTGTTCGGCGTGCTGCGCGGCATCCTGATCGCCATCGTGATTACCATCTTCGGCACCTGGCTTCTGCCCAACAACCTGCCCGACTGGGCGGCGAATGCACAGACGCTGCCGCACCTCAAGAATATGGGCGACACGCTGATCTCCATGCTGCCGGAAAACCTCGAGCAGGAGGTGACCAATATCCTCCGGGGCGGTGGCGCGGACTTGACCGACGACACGCTTCCTCCGCCGGCACCGAGCGAAGTTGACCCGAGCGGCGAAGGCACTGTGGACCCGACCGACCCGCAGGCTTGATCAGGAAGCGCTCCGTGCAAACCAGCCTGCCACACTTGTCATTGGTGGCCGGCAGCAAAATGCGCTATTTGCGAATTTCGGGAGGCCCGGCAATGTCGGGCCTTTCCCTCTCTCAGCGAGAACAGCAGTACAGGCCCCAGTCCGATGATTTCCGCGACCCATTCCCGCGACGATGATTTCGATCTCGAAGGCGACACGCTGCATGAAGAGTGCGGCGTGTTTGGCATTTTGGGGCACGCAGATGCCTCGACGTTGACGGCGCTGGGCCTTCACGCCCTGCAGCACCGCGGCCAGGAGGCCGCCGGCGTCGTCAGCTTCGACGGTCGACAGTTCTACCAGGAAAAGCGGATGGGTCTGGTGGGCGATCACTACACCGACCCTGCCCTGCTCGCAAAACTTCCAGGCAACATGGCCATCGGCCATACCCGCTACTCCACGACCGGCGAAGTCGCGTTGCGCAATGTTCAGCCTCTCTTCGCAGAGCTGGAAGATGGCGGCATCGCCATTGCGCACAATGGCAACTTCACCAACGGCCTGACGCTTCGCCGCCAGATCATCGCTACCGGCGCTATTTGCCAGTCCACGTCGGATACCGAGGTGGTACTGCATCTGATCGCGCGCTCACGACACTCTTCGAGCACTGACCGCTTCATCGATGCTCTCAAGCAGATGGAAGGCGGCTACGCCATGCTGGCGCTGACGCGCACCAAGCTGATCGCCGCACGCGACCCAGTCGGCATTCGTCCGCTCGTCATGGGCGAACTCGATGGTAAGCCGATCTTCTGTTCGGAGACCTGTGCCCTCGACATCATCGGCGCAAAGTACGTGCGTGATGTGGAAAATGGCGAAGTCATTATCTGTGAAATGCAGCCGGACGGCACGATCAGCATCGAGTCGCGCAAACCGGCCCGCAAGGTCGCGGAACGGCCCTGCCTGTTCGAGTATGTCTATTTTGCGCGACCAGACTCTGTAGTCGCTGGCCGCAGCGTCTACACCGCGCGCAAGCACATGGGCATAAATCTGGCAAAGGAAGCCCCGGTAGAGGCCGACGTGGCCGTCCCCGTGCCCGATGGCGGCACACCGGCAGCCATTGGCTTTGCGCAGGAAAGCGGCATCCCGTTCGAGCTTGGCATCATCCGCAACCACTATGTGGGCCGTACCTTCATCGAGCCGACCCAGCAGATCCGCGCTTTCGGCGTCAAGCTGAAGCACTCTGCCAACCGCGCAATGATTGAAGGCAAGCGCGTCGTGCTGGTTGATGATTCGATCGTGCGCGGCACCACCAGCCAGAAAATCGTGCAACTGGTACGCGATGCCGGCGCGCGCGAGGTGCATATGCGCATTGCCTCCCCACCGACTATGTCGTCCTGCTTTTATGGCGTCGACACGCC
>JAAZLP010000403.1 GCA_012799265.1 Phyllobacteriaceae bacterium
AACTTGACGCTCGCCTATGCCGATGCGCACCACGACAATTCTCGTTGCGCAATCTCAAACATTTCAAAACCGCACAGAACCGAGGATGGAGTATTGACCGATAAAACGATCCCTGCGGCCGACGCGGAAAATTCTACGGATGCGCTTCCGGAACCGGAAGGCGCGACCCAGATTATCGATACCGAATATGAAATCGGTCAGGACAACATCAATTATCGAAAACGCTTTGTCCTTGAGTTCGACGTTCATAATCCTGTTTTCAGCGTTTCGGCGCTGACCATCATCGCCTTCACCGTTTTGACGCTGATCTTTCAGAATACCCTTGGCCCCTTCTTTGAGGCGACCCGGGATTTTCTGACCGGAAACCTCGACTGGTTCTTCATCATCGCGGGCAACATCTTCGTGGTACTCTGCATCGCTCTGATCGTTCTCCCCCTTGGAAAGGTACGACTCGGAGGACCCGACGCCACCCCGGACTACAATTACATTTCCTGGTTCTCGATGCTGTTCGCCGCCGGCATGGGCATCGGCCTGATGTTTTACGGCGTCTCCGAGCCCCTGGGCAATTTCACCGCCGCATTCGAGGGTCCTGTCACGGGACCGGACGGCCTGCGCACCGACTGGGCGCCACTCGGCGGTATGGCCGGCGATGCCGAAGGGGCGCGGCGTCTCGCCATGGCGGCGACGATCTTCCACTGGGCGCTGCACCCCTGGGCAATCTATGCCGTCGTTGCCCTTTCGCTGGCGCTCTTTGCGTTCAACAAGGGCCTGCCGCTCACTCTGCGCTCGATCTTCTATCCGATTTTCGGCGAGCGCATCTGGGGCTGGCCGGGCCATGTCGTCGATATTCTCGCCATTCTCGCGACGCTGTTCGGCCTTGCCACTTCGCTCGGCATCGGCGCGCAGCAGGCCAGCGCGGGGCTGGATTTCCTGTTCGGCTTTCCCTCGAGCACAGGCGGCATGATCGCCCTGATCATCGTGATCACAGCGATTGCCACGGTTTCGGTCGTCGCTGGAATGGATAAAGGCGTCAAGCGGCTGTCCGAGCTCAATATGGGGCTCGCCTTCCTGCTTTTGCTGTTCGTCATCGTGGTGGGACCGACATGGCAGATCATCACCGGCTTTTTCAAGAACCTCTTGGCCTATGTCGAGTATCTGCCCGCGCTCTCAAACCCGATCGGGCGCGAGGATGACAATTTCCGACACGGCTGGACGGCGTTCTATTGGGCATGGTGGATCAGTTGGTCTCCCTTTGTCGGCATGTTCATCGCCCGCGTCAGCCGGGGCCGTTCGGTGCGTGAGTTCGTGCTCGCCGTGCTTCTCATCCCCTCGATCGTTTCGACGATCTGGATGACGGCGCTTGGCGGCACGGCTATCAGTCAGGTCGTCGATCAGGGTATGACTACGGTTCAGACGGCAGCTCTCGAGCTGCAACTGTTCGAAATGCTGGCGGGCCTGCCGCTGACATCGTTCACCTCGCTTGTCGGCATCATTCTGGTGATCGTGTTTTTCGTGACGTCGTCGGATTCCGGCTCGCTCGTCATCGACACGGTCGCCGCCGGCGGCAAGATCAACGCGCCGACGCCTCAACGGGTTTTCTGGGCGACTTTCGAGGGGCTCGTCGCCATCGCCCTGCTGCTTGGCGGAGGTCTCGCTGCGTTGCAGGCCATGGCCGTGTCGACCGGTTTTCCGTTCGCCATCGTCTTGCTCGGCGCCTGTTTCGCCTTGGTGAAAGGATTGATGGCCGAGCCACGTTGACGCAGCCCGGGGCTGGTACGCCAGCCTCGGCCCCTTTTCCGGCATGTCACATTGCGAAGGAAGCTGTGGCCTTCCGCCGGCAAGGCACGGCGTGGGAGCAGCCATTCGCAGACACGGATGAAAAAGATACCCTGTTTGGTGCGCCCTCTTCCAAACTACCCTCATCTCGATATGGACGCGGCGCCTGAAGCCCGCGGCGACCTCGCCGCTTGCCAGGTGGTGCTTCAGACTATCGAGAGTGTTGCCCGTTTGCTCTGTTTAGCGGAGCGCATGCGCGGCGCATTCCCAAGCGCTTCGCCCATGTTGATGATCATCAGAACCCCTTTGAACGAAGGGGGTGCTCATTTCCGGACTCAGATACGTTTGGTTCGTAACGAACATGGCGCTTCTTGGTCGGCCGGGTTTGGGACGCGCCATATACGTATGTGCAACGGTTTAACAAAGGGGACAGGCATGAATTTGCGTTATCTCTACACCTCGTTCGAAGGACGTATCAA
>JAAZLP010000404.1 GCA_012799265.1 Phyllobacteriaceae bacterium
GGTCTCAAGCGATGAGCCGGGTTATACGGGCAGCTTCCCGGACCGTCAACACCCCAATCCAATTCCAATGCGCTTTTCTGCGTTTTGGCCGACCCGCTGTGTGGATAACTCGACCGAACCACCAGAGATTTATGGGGTTAGCGCCCGGAACACGAAATATGGGATTTTTCGCACCCTATTCAAGGGTTAGGCACGGCCCCGGCGCGACTGTCCCGAAATGGGTCAAAACTATCTGATTTTTCTCGCTTTTTCCTCACAGGGCGAGTCACCGGTGCGTCGGAGAAGAGTCGTCTGCTCTTATATATGGGGCTTAGAGGGGGCCTTCTCTCCCTTCTCTCCCTTCTCTCCCTTCTCTCCCTTCTCTCCCTTCTCTCCCTTCTCTCCCTTCTTCCATCACTCGGCTGTGGAGGATGGTCAGCTCTCCCAGTTTCGCCATTATTCTCCCTGATATGCTCGATCCTTGCTAAGGCGTACGCGGCTCCCTAGTTTAGACGCGGCGCGAAAGCGTCGGTCGCTGGCATTGTCCGGCGACGGGGGCAGACTAAAGACGGCACGAAGGATGGGGCGTTGAACGCAACCCAGAGAAGACGGCATATCGCGCTGTTGCGCTCGACTGGTTTCGAGGACAGCCCGGCGCTGACCGTACAATCGACCGATGGCGAAATCCCGCAGGGACGTGAGCTGAGCCTCTCCTGGCTGAGCGGCACCGTGATGACCGGCCTCACCAGCGTGCTGCTGATGGGGGCGGCTCTTTATGTATCCTTTCAGGGTCAGGACACGTTCTCTACCGCCTATGCCGCGCTGAAACTGGCCGCGCCACGCATCGACCAGCCGCTGGCAACCGATCTCACCTCGAAAACCTCGCGCCTTCGTCCCGTGGCCGCGACCCGGTCGGACAAGGAAATCATCGAGGCCGCCATTCGTCAGGTCGAGGACGGCCGCGAGATTATCCGCAACCAGCCCTTCACTCGCATCAAGGCAACGCTGGCCACGACGGCAACGTCGCTGTCTGCCGACGTACCAGACTATGATCCCGTCGCCATTCTTAACAAGACCCAGCCGCTGACCGCCGCGGTGCTCGATATCGCAACCGATGTCTATGGCACCGACGTCGACGGGGAAGTGGCGGTCAAGACCGCAGACATGCCCATGGGTTTCGTGCCCACGCGCGCCATCTCTGATCAGGGCGCGGCCGAATTTGTCCGCGGCATGGCCGAAGCCACCTTCTTTACCGAAGGTCCCTCGCCTGCGCTCGCCTATGCCTCGGTGGCGCCAAGCCTGGCTGACCTTTCCATTGCCGGTGCGTCGCTGGTGGGCGTGGCGGAAAATGTCACCGTCGTCCCGAAGAAGTTGATGGCCATGGAAGAGGGCCTCGGGCGTACCGAGCGCTTCCTCACGGTTCGCACCCTGGGGCCCCTCGCCGACACGCTGGTCCGCAACGGCTTTACGCCCATGCAGGTCCAGATGGTCGAGGGAACGCTGGCCAATCTCATTCCCGCCTCGGGTCTGCCCGAAGGCATTCGGCTGCGCATTCTCTATGGACCTCAGGCCGGACAGCAGAACAGCCTTGTTCCCTATCGCATGTCGATCTACCGCCCCGAAGGCGCGCCGGGCGACCGCCATATCGCCACCGTCGCGCTCAGCGATAATGGACAATATGTGGTGGGCCTGCAGCCGGACTGGCAGGAATTCCCCGAAGAGGACGTCGAGCAGATCAATGTGGGCAACCTGCCCACCATCTATCGCTCGATCTGGGAGACCGGGCGCAAGCACGACCTCGACAATGAAACGATCGAGCGCATTATCGGCATGTATGCCTATGACGTGGACATGACCAAGCGTATCAGCGCCGGCGACACGATCGAAATCCTGCAGACCGAGCCGACGCCCGGCGCCAAGCCCGAACTGCTCTATGTCGGGCTCAATCTGGGGGGCACGACGCGCCAGCTCTATCGCTTCACCAATGATGAAGGCGTGGTCGATTTCTATGATCCGGCCGGCGAGACCGGCAAGCGCTTCCTCAATTGCCGCCCGCTGGAAGGCGGCGGCACGCTGCGCTCACGCTTCGGCTATCGCATCCACCCCATTTTCAAGACCCGGCGCCTGCATACAGGCGTCGACCTGGCCGCCAAGACCGGCACGCCCATCTATGCCGCCGGTGACGGCGTCATTTCCTATTACAAATGGCAGTCCGGCTACGGCAACAAGATCGAGATCGAGCACGTCAACGGCTATGAAACCGCCTATGGCCACCTGTCGCGCTTTGTCGATGGCATGGGACCTGGCACCCGCGTGCGTCAGGGCCAGTTGATCGGTTATGTGGGCTCGACCGGCCAGTCGACCGGTCCGCACCTCCATTTCGAGATCAAGATCAACGGCAATCTGGTCGACCCGCTCAGCGTCAAGCTGCCCAAGGACAATGTGCTTGCCCCGCGCTATCGGGAAGAATTTGAAGAGACCATTGCCCAGATCAACGACCTGATGGCGCGCGATCCGGCGCCCGTCTCGGTAGCGCAGGCGCAGTAAGACCTATTCGCGGCTGATATAGACGGCCAGCTCATTGCCGCCCGGCTCGCGGAAGTGAAACCGTCGGCCACCGGGAAAATCATACTGGGCTCGGGTGATGACGCCGCCAGCGGCAATGACCCGCGCCTCGGCCGCATCGAGATCGTCTGTCTGAACCACGGCCATGGTTGCGGCGACCCGCCCTTCGCTGCCGTCAACGCCGCCATCAATTCCGGCATCGCTCAGCGCATCATAGACAGGACCATAGCTGATCCGGCCCCACCCGAAAGCGGCCTCGAAAAAGCTGCTGGTCGCCTCCCGATCGGTCGACGGAAATTCGACATAGTCCAGCTTGTCGGCCATTGGCGCGCCCTTCCTTCATTTATCTTACGTTCTAGCGCACATCCTGCGAGGGACAAGCGCACAAAAAATGGGGCGCCGTTTCCGACGCCCCTGCTTCTCTGTTGTAACTATGCGGCCGCTGCCTCGCCTTTCGGGGCTGGATTGAGGACGATGCCACTATCATCGGCATCGACCAGCACCTTCGAGCCATCCGAGACCTTGCCCGAGAGGATCGCGTCCGCGAGGCCATCCTGCACTTCACGCTGAATGACGCGCTTGAGCGGGCGGGCCCCATAGGCGGGGTCATAGCCTTCATTGGCGAGCCACTCGCGCGCGGCGGGCGTGAGCTCGAGGGCGATGTCGCGATCCTTGAGCAGGTTTTCGAGCCGACCGAACTGGATATCGACGATCGAACCCATATGTTCGCGGCCGAGCCGGTGGAACAGCAGGATTTCGTCGATCCGGTTGAGGAACTCGGGCCGGAACGAGGCTTTGACCATGTCCAACACCTTGCCGCGCACCAGTTCCACCGATTCACCATCCTTGAGTTCGACGAGATATTCGGCGCCGATATTGGAGGTGAGGATGATGACCGTGTTGCGGAAGTCGACCGTGCGGCCCTGGCCGTCCGTCAGGCGTCCATCATCGAGCACCTGCAGGAGCACGTTGAAGACGTCCGGATGGGCCTTTTCGATCTCGTCGAAAAGCACGACCTGATAGGGCCGACGCCGCACCGCTTCGGTCAGCACGCCGCCTTCGTCATAACCGACATAGCCCGGAGGCGCGCCGATGAGACGGGCAACGGAGTGCTTTTCCATGAACTCCGACATGTCGAGCCGGACCATGGCGGTCTCGTCATCGAAGAGGAACTGCGCCAGCGCCTTGGTGAGTTCGGTCTTGCCCACGCCGGTTGGCCCGAGGAACATGAACGAGCCGATAGGCCGGTTCGGATCCTGAAGACCAGCGCGCGAGCGACGCACCGCCTTGGCGACAGCCGCAACGGCTTCGGACTGACCGATGACGCGCGCGCCGAGCGAGCTTTCCATATGGAGCAGCTTTTCCTTCTCGCCTTCCATCATCCGGTCGACGGGAATGCCGGTCCAGCGCGAAACCACCTGGGCGATGTCGCTTGATTCAACCGTTTCCTTGGCCATGACCGGATCGGGCTTGCCGTCACCATCCGGATCGTCGGCAGCCTTGAGGCGCTTTTCGAGGTCGGGAATGACGCCATAGGCCAGCTCACCCGCCTTGGCGAGATCGCCCTGACGCTGCGCGATTTCGAGCTGCGAACGGGCAGCATCAAGCTCTTCCTTGATCTTGGTCGAACCCTGGAGCCGTTCCTTTTCCGCCAGCCACTTGGCGGACAGCGCCTGTGCCTGCTCTTCGAGACCGGAGAGCTCGTGCTCCAGCCGCTCGAGGCGGGTCTTGGAGCCGTCGTCCGTTTCCTTGCGCAGGGCTTCGCGCTCGATCTTGAGCTGCATGATGCGGCGATCGAGTTCGTCCAGCGCTTCGGGCTTGCTGTCCACGGCCATGCGCAGACGCGCGGCCGCCTCGTCCATCAGGTCGATGGCCTTGTCGGGCAGGAAGCGATCCGTGATGTAGCGGTTGGAGAGCGTGGCTGCGCTCACCAAAGCTGAGTCGGCAATGCGGATGCCGTGGTGAAGCTCATACTTCTCCTTGAGGCCGCGCAGGATCGAGATCGTGTCCTCGACGGTCGGCTCGGACACGAAGACGGGCTGGAAGCGACGGGCCAGCGCCGGGTCCTTCTCGACATGCTTGCGATATTCATCGAGCGTGGTCGCCCCGACGCAGTGGAGCTCACCGCGCGCCAGAGCAGGCTTGAGGAGGTTGGACGCGTCCATCGCCCCCTCGCTCTTGCCGGCACCGACCAGGGTGTGCATTTCGTCGATGAAAAGGACGATCTGACCTTCGGCAGCGGTGACCTCGCTGAGGACGGATTTGAGCCGCTCTTCGAACTCGCCGCGATATTTCGCGCCGGCAATCAGCGCGCCCATGTCGAGCGCGAGGAGGCTCTTGTTCTTGAGCGATTCCGGCACGTCACCGTTGACGATACGGATGGCGAGGCCTTCGGCAATGGCAGTCTTGCCAACGCCGGGCTCACCGATCAACACAGGATTGTTCTTGGTGCGGCGCGACAGGACCTGAATGGTGCGGCGAATTTCTTCGTCGCGACCGATCACCGGGTCGAGCTTGCCTTCGCGCACATCCTGGGTGAGGTCGCGGGCATATTTCTTGAGCGCATCATAGGTGTTTTCCGCCGAGGCAGAATCAGCCGTGCGGCCCTTGCGGATCGCTTCGATGGCCGCGTTCAGCCCCTGCGCGGTGACGCCAGCGGAGGAGAGAATCTTTCCGGCATCGGTATCCTTCTCGATGACCAGCGCCAGCAGCAGGCGCTCGACCGTAACAAAGCTGTCGCCGGCCTTCTGCGCGGCCTGTTCGGCCGTGTCGAATACCCGCGCCAATTCGCGGCCGAGATAGAGCTGGCCGGCATCGCCGGATACTTTGGGAATCTTGTTGAGTGCGGCCTCGACACCAGCACGCGCGGCCTTGGGATCGCCCCCGGCCTTGCTGATCAGGCCATTGGCCATGCCCTGGTCGTCGTCCAGCAGCACCTTGAGCAGGTGAACCGGCGCGAACTGCTGATGGCCCATGCCCAGCGCGCCTGTCTGCGCGCTCTGGATAAAGCCGCGCGCCCGCTCGGTATATTTCTCGATATTCATGCAACTCTCCTGTCTCGCCCATCTCCCGGCCCGAAGCACCGGAAAGACGTCGGAAGCGTCGTTCTACCAACGCCCATGATGGCACGTCGGCTCTGACCGAGATGTAGGTAGTTCGGACGCGAACAAAAGGGGACGGAGAAGAAAATTGGCATGCACCGGCCCTTTGCGGCCTCCTCTCGATTAACTTCGGCGCAAGGGCCGGACCTGTATCCTCGAAATAGAAGTGGTCAGGGAGGATCGGGGCGGATGAGAGTGAGCTGGAGAGCCCTTGCGCTGCCGATGGCGATCCTCGTCTATGCCGGCGCCGCCTGGCTTGTGGCGCCCGACAAATATCCGGGCCTGCTCAAATATTATTTCGACCAGGTCACGATCCTGCCCATTCTTATCGGCATCGGTCTGCCTGTAGCCGCTGTGTTCATGCGGCCGCGCGCACCGCTGAGCTATGTCGTCGAGCTCCTGAAGGACCGTGGCGTCCGGCTGCTGCTGGTGGCGCTGCTCTTTTGTATCGGGGTGACCGGGTTCACGACGTTCAAGGTGTCGATCCCCCAGTTCGTCCCCTTCTATGCCGATGCGCTTTTTGCCGACATCGATGCGGCGCTGCATTTCGGCAATCCGGGAGAATGGGCGCATGCAATCGTGCCGGACTGGGCGCAATACCCGCTCGGCTATCTCTATGGCCCGATCTGGTTCGTGCTGTGGTTCGGCCTGCTCGCCTTTGTCGCGCTGCACCGGGACAAGGAATTTCGCCAACGCTACTTCTGGTCCATGGCGCTGACCATGTGCCTGCTCGGCACCGTAGCGGCGACGGTCTTCTCCTCGGTCGGGCCGATCTTTTATGACGACTTTGTCGATGCCGAACGCTTCGCCGCCCTGCAAAAGGCGATCAGCGAGAGCGCCATCGGGGACTACATGGCACAGGCTTCGGGCTATCTGCTCGCCAATTTCCATGCGGGCACTGGCGCGGCGGGCACCGGCATTTCGGCGATGCCGAGCATGCACCTTGCCATTGTGACGCTGAACGCCTGCATGCTGACAAACCTCAACCGCCGGGTGGGCATTGGCGCCTGGATCTATGTGGCGCTGATCCAGCTCGGGTCGGTCTATCTCGGCTGGCACTATGCCATCGACGGCTATTTTTCGATCGCTGCCGTCTCTGCCATCTGGTGGGCTGTGAGCAGGGTGCAGCTCTGGCTCGGGGCGAGGCCGCGTCAGGCTATTGCAGCGCCGCTGCCCGCTTAGCCCGGAAAGCAAAACGCCGGGCACTGGCCCGGCGTCTCGTCACAATTGGAAAAAGTCTTACTCGGCCGGATTGCCAGTGAGGAAGGCAGGCAATTCCGGCACGTCGGGCTGCGGGGCGCTGGCCGGATCGGCTTCGCCTGCGGCAGGACGACGGCGACGTGGACGGCGCTCACGCTGCTTGCGCGGCTGTTCGGCTTCACCTTCGGCAGGGGCTGCGGCAGCGGCGGGCGCTTCATCCGAAGAGCCTTCTTCTGCGGCGGCAACCGGCTGGGCCGGTGCTTCAGCGGCAGCATCATTGTCGTGCTCGCCACCCTGCTGCACCTGCTGGATCGGCTGGCGCGAGGAGAAGCGGGAATTGACGTCGTTGGCATCGTCGTCGAAATCCACCTCGTCCTGGCTCTGGCCGTCGCGCGGACCATTCATGGCCTGCTGCGCCGAGGAGACGATGCGGAAATAGTGTTCGGCGTGCTGGAGATAGTTTTCAGCCATCACCGAGTCGCCAGAGGACTGGGCATCGCGCGCCAGCTGCAGATACTTTTCGGCGATATGGGCAGCGTTGCCGCGCACCTTCACATCAGGGCCGTTGCTTTCGTAATTGCGCGACAGCGGATTGACATGCTTGCGTCCGCCATTCCGGCCACGCTGCCGGTTCTTGTTCTGGTTAGGTCTCATAGGGTCGCTTTATTCAACTCTGAAAGTGAAGCGTCGCTTTTGGAGCGGATCAGGCCATAGCCCGATCTGGCTCCAGACCCCTTCGGCAAATCTCGCACCGGACGGGGCTGTAACTGGTTTCATGAAGACCGAAGCGGTCGCCAACGACCTTAACGGAATAAATCCGTTCCATCCTCGCGTCGTTCCAGTCTTCTGGAACCGCGCTGCCCAGGCAGCATATTCTGAGGATCGGGTGGATCGCCGCGGCGCCCATGATGCGCCACTGACAGCAAGGGCAAATTAGCCGGTTCGCCCCGCTTTGACCAGCACAAAGTGCAGGCAAGCTTACCTTTTGCTGTTTATACCACCAAGGTGGTGCGCCCAGACCACACGATCAAGACCCGCCAGATCTTTGTGAACACTGACCTGGGCAAAGCCGGCGTCGCGGAAAAGAGCGCTGACCGCATCTGCCTGATCGTAGCCGATTTCCACCAGCACCTGTCCATCCGGCTTGAGGTGATCAGCAGCACTTTGGGCAATCACGCGATAGGGCGCAAGACCATCCGGACCGCCGTCGAGCGCCAGCATGGGGTCAAACTCGCGGACCTCTGCGGAGAGGGTCTCAATCACATTGCTGGCAATATAGGGCGGATTGGAGAGGATGAGATCGAACCTTTCGGTCCCGACTGCGTCGAACCAGCTGCCTTGCGCAAAGTTCAGCCGTTCCGTCACGTCGTGTCGGGCCGCATTGGTTTTTGCCATCGCCAGGGCGTCGGGATTGATGTCCGTCGCAAGGCCGGTCGCGTCGGGGCGGTTGGCGAGAATGGAAATGGGAATGCAGCCGGTGCCCGTGCCCAGAT
Source organism: Phyllobacteriaceae bacterium (assembly GCA_012799265.1). Taxonomy (GTDB): domain Bacteria; phylum Pseudomonadota; class Alphaproteobacteria; order Rhizobiales; family Devosiaceae; genus Devosia. The sequence goes on from JAAZLP010000404.1 coordinate 8,339, forward strand.
CAACGAGCGACCCGCCCTGCGGCAGCGCCTTGAGGGCGAGGTCGACGAGCAGTTCGGTATCGGGACGCGGCTCCAGCGTGGCGCTGCTGAGGCCGAAGGCCAAGCCATAGAATTCGCGCTCACCAATGATCCGCGCAACGGATTCGCCGGTGAGGCGGCGTTCCATCATGGCGGCGACGAATTCGATGTGAGCGGCGCTTACCGCATTATTTTCGGACAGCGCCAGTTGCAGATCGGAAAGGTCCAGAGCGTGCGCCGTGAGCCGCTTGGCATCGAGTGCCGCCGTCGGAATACCAGCGGCGGCAAAGCGGTCGCGCCAGGAGCGCCAGAGCGCGCCGATAGTGATCTCAGTCAGTTGCCCTGCTCCATGGCCGCGAGCTGGGCGGCCTGGTTTTCAGTGATCAGCGCCTCGATCAGTTCGTCCAGGGCTTCGCCGGCAACCACCTTGTCGAGCTTATAAAGCGTGAGGTTGATGCGGTGGTCGGTGACGCGGCCCTGCGGGAAGTTATAGGTGCGGATGCGTTCCGAACGGTCGCCGGAGCCTACCTGCCCCTTGCGCTCAGCCGAACGGGCATTGTCGCGCTCTTCGCGCTGGGCTTCATAGAGACGCGCGCGCAGCACGCGGAGCGCTTCGGCGCGGTTCTGATGCTGGCTCTTCATCGACGAAGTCACGACGAGCCCAGTCGGCAAGTGGGTGACGCGCACGGCCGAGTCGGTCGTGTTGACGTGCTGACCGCCAGCGCCCGAAGAGCGCATGGTGTCGATGCGGATATCCTGATCGCGGATCTCAATGTCGATTTCTTCGACTTCCGGGAGAACGGCGACGGTAGCGGCAGAGGTGTGGATACGCCCCTGCGCTTCGGTGGCCGGCACGCGCTGCACGCGGTGAACGCCCGATTCGTATTTCATGCGGGCATAGACGCCCTTGCCCGAGACGTTGGAGATGATTTCCTTGTAGCCGCCCATGTCACCGGGGCTCTCTTCCATCACCGTCACTTTCCAGCCGCGGCTGGCAGCATAGCGCTCATACATGCGGAAGAGATCGCCCGCGAAGAGCGCCGCCTCGTCGCCACCCGTGCCGCCACGGATTTCGAGGATGATCGACTTTTCGTCGGCCTCATCCTTGGGCAGGAGGAGAATGCGGATGGACTGGGTCAGCGTCTCGATCTTTTCGTCGAGCTCGGCGATTTCCATCTCGGCCATCTCGGCCATTTCCTTGTCGCCGGACTTGAGCAGTTCTTCGGCGCTGGCGCGGTCACGTTGGGCCTTTTTCAGCGCCGTAATCTCGCCCACGATCTCGGAAAGGTCCGAATGCTCCTTGGAGAGCTTGGCAAACTCATCCGGATTGGCACCGCCAGACAAAGCCGCTTCGATATACTGAAAGCGGGTTTCAAGAGCGTCGAGCTTGTCCTGGGGCAGGCTGGCCATAGTCGGGTCTTTCGATGGAGTTCAGCGTGGCTGTAAAGAGCGAGGGGACCAAGTTCAAGCCTTGAGTTCGCCTCCATTAGGCGGCGGAACGGCTTGAGCTTGTGTCACGGGAGCGGCGCTAACCGATCGGCAGGTTCTGTTTTTCGATCCAGCGGTGCAGGAGATCGCGCACCGAATTGCCGTTGGCACCAACGCTCAGCGCCTGGCTGATCTCATCCTGAATGGGCTTGAGTTCAAGATTGAGGATCATTTCCTTGATCGGGCCTATGGAGGCCGGTCCCATGGAAAGTCGTGTCATCCCGATCGCCATCAGAGCCAGCGCTTCGATGGGCTTGCCGGCCAGCTCGCCACACATGGTGACCGGCTTGCCGTGCCGGTTGGCGGCGTCAACGACAAGGCGAATGGCGCGCAGACGCGGCAGGGCGATGGGATCATAAGCCTTGGAAACGCGCGGATTGGCGCGGTCGGCAGCCGTCAGGAACTGCACCAGGTCGTTGGAACCAATGGAGACGAAATCAGCCTCGGGCAGCAGTTGATCGAGCTCGAACAGCAGCGATGGCACTTCCACCATGGCGCCGATTTCGAGCGTCGAGGGAACGGGGTGACCGGAGCGCTTGAGGCGTTCGATTTCCTTGGCGATGACCTGCTTGGTCTGGAGGAATTCGAAGGTTTCCGTGACCATGGGCACGAGAATCTTGAGCGGACGCCCACGCGCGGCCAGCAGCAGGGCGCGGATCTGGGTGCGCAGAAGACCCGGGCGATCAAGACCAAGTCGGATCGAACGGTAACCCATGGCCGGGTTTTCCTCGGCCGTGGCGCGGAGATAGGGCAACACCTTGTCGCCGCCGATATCGAGCAGGCGGAAAACCAGCGGGCGATCACCCACGATCTGCATGGCCTGGGTATAAAGGTCGGCCTGTTCCTGCATGCGCGGCAGGCGGCTCGCGATCATGAACTGCAATTCAGTGCGGAAGAGCCCGACACCGGCCGCACCCGTCTCATTGAGCATGGGCAGGTCAGCCACCAGCCCCGAATTGTGCAGCATGGTGATGGCGACGCCATCCTTGGTGACGCTGGGCCTGCTCCGCAGCGCGGCGAAATGGGCGCGCCGACGGGCCGAAATGCGCACCTTGTCGACATAGGTCTGTTCGACATCGCGCGTGGGGCGCAGATGCACGACGCCAGCCGTGCCATCGATGATGATGTCATCGCCGGTTTCGCTGACCGAAACGATCGACTGTGCCTGACCGACGGCGACGAGGCCTAGCGAACGCACGACAATCGCGACATGTGCGGTGGCGCCGCCCTCTTCCAGGACCACACCGCGCAGCTTCTTGCGGTCATATTCGAGCAGTTCCGCCGGCCCCATATTGCGGGCGACGAGAATGGCATTGTCGGGCAGTTCGTGATGCGCCGGCTGGCCCGCGCTGGTCAGGACGCGCAACAGGCGATTGGCCAGATCATCGAGATCGTGCAACCGATCGCGGATATAGGGGTCCGTCTGACGCAGCATGCGGGCGCGGGTATCGTTCTGGACGCGCTCGACGGCAGCTTCGGCCGAAAGGCCATTGTCGATGGCTTCCATCAGCCGGTTCACCCAGCCCCGGTCATTGGCGAACATGCGATAGGTTTCGAGGATCTCACGATGATCCGAGGTCGGCTGCATGTCGCCATGATCGAGCATGGCATCAATCGAGACGCGCATGCTGGCCAGCGCCGAATCAAGCCGCTGCTTTTCGGCCTCTGTGTCTTCGGCGATGAAATTGGTCACGACCACGCGCGGATCGTGGAGAACCACTTTCCCTAGGGCTATTCCATCTGTGAAGCTGACGCCATTGAACATGCGAGGCCGCCTGAGGTCGATATCGGACCCCGGCTTGATCAGATTGACGAAGTCCGAGGTCGCGATCATCTCGGCCAGAATTGTGGCCGTCGTGAGCATGGCTTCGGTTTCTTCCTCGCCATAATGGCGGCGATCGGCATTCTGGACGACGAGAACGCCCAGCGTCTGGCCTGCACGCAGCACGGGCACGCCCAGAAAGGCGTTGTATTTTTCTTCGCCCGTTTCAGGACGATAGGCAAAGCTGGGATGGCTGGTGGCGTCGTCGAGGCTGAGCGGCTCGGCCTCGGCGGCGATGAGGCCAACGAGGCCTTCGCCCAGGCGCAAGGTGGTCAGGTGAACCGACTTGGCATCAAGGCCGCGCGTCGCAAAAAGTTCGAGCGCGCCGTCATCGCGCAGAACATAGAAGGAGCAGACATCGGCCCGCATATTATCGGCGATGAGCCCGACAATCTTGTCGAGCCGCGCCTGCGAAGCCAGAGGCTCCGCCATGGTTTCGCGCAATTGCCGCAGCAGCACCCTGGGGCCGCCTATGGTCGTCACCATGCCTCGTTCAGGCAGCCCGCAAAGCCGCCCCCCTTCCTTCAGGAGCGGCCCTTCCCTCGGAAAACGGGATCAGGCGTCCTGCTTGTCCAGACCGTAATAGGTGTGCAGAGCGCGAACCGCAA
>JAAZLP010000405.1 GCA_012799265.1 Phyllobacteriaceae bacterium
GGCCGCCGCGACGGCGCGGACGGAGGCGATCCTGTTTGCCGGCATGGCGGCGGTCGGACTGCTGGCCGTGGTCGTTCAGGTGCTGGTGTCCTTCGCGGCGACGCTTGCCACGCCCACCGAGCGTGGCAAGGCAGTCGGAATGGTGACGAGCGGTGTGGTGATCGGCATCCTTGGCGCGCGCTTCGTTGCCGGGGTGCTCGCCGACCTCGGCGGCTGGCGCGCTGTCTATCTGACCTCGGCCTTTCTCACGCTTGCGATGGCCGGCCTGCTCTGGCGTATCCTGCCGCGCAACCTGTCGCCGGGCAGCACGGACAGCTACACCGCGACGTTGCGCTCGATCCCTATCCTGTTCCTGACCGACCGGATATTGCTGGTTCGGGGCATCCTCGCGCTGCTGATCTTCGCTGCGTTCAGCACGTTCTGGACCGCGCTGGTGCTGCCGCTCAGTGCCGCACCGTTCGACTATTCCCACACCCAAATCGGCCTGTTCGGACTGGTTGGGATGGCCGGAGCCATCGCAGCGACGGGCGCGGGTCGGCTGGCGGATCGCGGTCTCGGCCAATTGACCACAGGCGTCTCACTCACGTTTCTGCTGGCGTCATGGGGCCTGATCGCGCTCTTGCCGCTCTCGATCCCAGCCCTGCTGATCGGCGTCGTTCTGCTGGACCTTGCGGTGCAGGCTGTTCACGTCACGAACCAAAGCATCATCTTCGACCGGCATCCGCAGGCGCGCAGCCGGCTCGTCGGCGGCTATATGGTCTTCTACTCTCTCGGCAGCGCTATTGGGGCCATCGCTGCGACGATAGCCTATGCCAATGGCGGCTGGATTGGGGTTTCGGCATTGGGATCTGCGTTTAGCGTGGCAGCACTGCTGACATGGGCTTTGACGCGCCGACTGCCGCTCAGCATGAAGGAAGCGTGATGCGCAGGAGGCGATTGAAAGACGGGCAATCCGCCCTGGTGTCTCAACTCCTTGGCCGTCGCATTCCCTTGCGTCGCTCATTCGGACGCTCGCCGTCGCCGGACATCTCAATTTCCGCCACGCCGCCGATGCGCTCGGCATGGCGCAATCCAGCGTGAGCGCGCCCGTAAAGGCGCTGGAGGAAGACCTTGGCGTGCTCCTGTTCGAGCGCCACGCCCGCGGCTTCAGATTGACTTGGGCCAGCCGGCACCTCGTGAGCGAATAGCGGCCGGAGTCGATCAACTCGACCATGCGGTAAAGATCGCAGGAATGGCGGAGGTGGGGGGGGCGTGGACGCCTGCGTGTGGGCATCCATGCTCTGTTTCGGGTAAGCCTCTAATCTATTGTAGATGAACCCAGCCGCTCGAAACCGGTGATGAGGCTGTCGAGTCCGAAGTTGAACGCAGCATCCATGCCATCTGTTTCCAACTCGTGAAACAGATCGTGAAGGAAGGACGACTGTGCTTGCTCGGACACATCTGGCCGGTCTGAAATTCTCTCTTCGGTATCAGATGCCTGCTGTTCGAGAACGGAACCGACCACATAGTGACTGACCGCCCGGATCGCCCACCCGCGTCGGCCATCAGTTCCAGCCCCTGCATATGCACCCCCTTTGCCATCCTGGCGTTCGGTCAATTGTTGTCGGTTTTCTGCACCCGGGTATCGCTCCAGCCGAGAGCACGCCCATTCTCCGCGCGCAGCTCCAGCTGAGCGACTGGGGTACCGGTTTCGGTATCGACCAGCGAGGATCGCGCCTCGCCGGGGCGGTAGAGATAGTCTTCGCCCCACTGGCGCAGCGCGACGATCACGAGAAAGAGGCCGTGCCCCTTTTCGGTCAGGACATACTCCCGATAGGCGGTGCCGTCAGAAGCCGGCGCGGTTTCCAGAATGCCGCGCTCGGTCAGATCACGCAGCCGCGTCGCCAGCATCCCCTTGGCAATGCCGAGGCTGTTCTGAAACTCGCTGAACCGCCGCACGCCGTCGAAGGCATCGCGGATGATGAGCAGCGACCACCAGTCGCCGATCACATCGAGCGCACGCGCAACGGGGCAACCGGCATCCCAAAGACTGACCCGCTTGGGCATGGAAATCGGCCTCCGATGTCATTTTCTGGTTCTAAAATAGAACTTGATTTGCCTCCGCGCAAGTGGTCTTAATATGAAACCAGATTGGGTTTCACGAACGGGATCACCATGCAGCACGAAAGCAGCCCACAGCACGGGCAGGATGGCGGACGGCCGAGGACCACCACGTTGA
>JAAZLP010000406.1 GCA_012799265.1 Phyllobacteriaceae bacterium
AGCAGACCACGACGGGAATGGTTATCCTTGTTGTGGTCCTTGAAGTGTTCGGTGAGGTTCGCAATACGCTCGGACAGGATTGCAACCTGAACTTCCGGAGAGCCGGTGTCGTTCGCCTTGGTGGCATATTCCTGGATGAGCTGGGTCTTGCGCTCTGCGGTAATCGACATCGGGATATCCTTTCGATTTGAGGATTGTGGCCGCCCCAGCCGGGATGTCGTCCAGGTGGGGCCAAATGAGGCAAGCAGAAGCGGCAAAGCCTCTGCTGGCTGGCGCTGCTATAGTGCAAAATGCCCGCCATGACCAGCCTTATTGCCGCAGGTCCTCGTCGGGCCGGGCCGCCGCAAATGCCGGGTCGAGGGCGCTGAGCGGCACGCGGAATACCCATTCAACACCATCGACATGGGCATGCCGGTCAACCTCGGCGCCGAGCGAGCCGCCAACCATGGTGCGGAGGACAATATTGCCGAAACCCGAGCGGGTGCTGTCGATGAGAGATGTGCTCAAGGTCTCGCGCCAGCGCATATGCAATTTGTCCCCGTTGAGACCCCATTCGAGCGACAGCGTACCAGCCGGGTCGGAAAAGGCGCCGTAGCGGGTGGCGTTCGTCGCCAGTTCATGCAGCGCCATGCCCAGAATCTGCGCGCCCTGGGGATTGATACGAAGCGATGGCCCTGAAAGGTGAACGCGGTCTTCGCCCTGCGGCAGGAAGGGCTGCAATTGCTGGTCGATCAGTTCGCGGAGATTGACCCCGGCGCGTCCATGCGCCAGCAGGAGGTCCGTCGAGCGCGCCAGGCCCATGATGCGCCGCTCCAGCCCCGCAACATAGGTCGGCAGGTCAGTCGCGCCGCGCGCAGTCTGCTTGGCCATGGCGGCGATGACGGCCATCTGGTTTTTCGAGCGATGGGCCAGTTCGCGCATCAAAAAGCGCACATCGCGTTCGGCGGCGATGCGCTGCTCGCTGGCCTCGGAGAGGGCTTGGGAAATGTCGGCAATTTCGGTGACCGGATAGGTGCGAGCGCGAACCAGCTCACCCTTGCCCAGGCGCCTTGCATCGCGCTGCAGCCCGCGCACGGATTCCTCGATGCGCCGTGCCAGCATGACGGCCACAAAGGCTGCTGCCGCCGCAATCGCGAGCCCCCAGGCGGCCAGCTGCAAGATGGATTCGCCCAGGGGTTGCTCTACGGTCGAGGCGGCGGCCCAGGCGATCACCGTCCATCCGGTCTGCCCGGCGCGCCATTCCGACGTGACGACTTTTTCGCCATCGAGCGTATTACGTCCCCAGGTCTGCGAGCTGGCCTGATCGGTACGCAGATCGAGCAGCGAGCCAATGGGCAGTTCCGCGTCCGGCGTCGACACCACCACCTTGCTGTCCCGATCCACCAGCGCGGCATGCCATCCGGCGGGCAATTGTCGCGATTGAAGGGCTGGAAGAAGATCAACCGCATTCTGGGTCAAGCCCAGAAGCCGCACCTCGCTCGACGAAGCGACGGGCAGCCAGACGGTAAACACATTTGTCTGCGCGGTCTGTCCAAAGAACACCCCCGATATTGTCGGGCGATTGCGCTCCAGCGCAGCCTGCGCGGTGATCGGGTCGGAGGTCTTCCCGGTCTGCGTGCCCAATGCCAGGCGGGTGTTGAAGACGATGTTGAACTCTTCATCGAGCGCAAGGAGGTAGGCGCCGGAGCCGGCAAGCGCGAGTACACCGCGCTCATGGAGGTCGGCAAAGTCACCCTCTTCCAGTTCGCGGGATGTGGCCAGAACACGCAGGGTCGTGACCATGCCGGCGATTTCGCGGTCGATCGTCTGCCCGATGGCCTGAACGGTCGCATTGGTCAGGGCCTGTACCACGTCTTCCTGCGCTGCATTGGTGCGATTGAGCAGCACCAGTGAGACCGCCATTGCTGGCAGCAGGATGACGAGGATCAGGGCGAAAACGTAAAAGGTGACGGACCGCGATCGTTGCGGTGTCCCTCCCTTTTGCGCCCTGCCGTCGCCTCTTTTTGGTCTGGTGGCAAAACGCGCCATCAGTTGTACCCCACACGCCTGAACTCAAGGTCGCCTCGGAAGAGGCGCCAGTTCAGTATTTGGCGCCAGGGTCGCTGGCTGGAAAACTCTCGTCGACGGTCTCGTCCGTTTCGTCCCATTTCTTGGGCGGGTTCGCCATCGCATCGGGACCTGCATTGCGAACCTGAACGGGCGCATCATCCGGTCCGGGTTTGCGGCCTTTTCGCAGCGCGGCTGCCGCGCTGTTGTTCTCGTCTTCTTTTTTCATCCTGGGCTCCTTCCCTAGCTACAACACCCAAGGGGTGGCAGGGTTGCAGAGCCATTCCATCCACGCTTTCTGTCTGGTAAAGAGCCGCCATGACCGACCTCGAAATCGCCGCCGAGACCGCGCCGAAGCGCGTCTTCATCAAAACCTATGGCTGTCAGATGAATGTCTATGACAGCGACCGCATGGCCGATGCCCTGGCGCCGCACGGCTATATGCCGACGCAGGAAATCGGCGAGGCCGATCTGGTGTTGCTCAATACCTGCCATATCCGCGAAAAAGCCTCGGAAAAGGTGTTTTCTGAGCTGGGTCGCCTGCGCGAATTGCAGGACGAAAAGCGCGCCAATGGCAGCGACATGATGATCGGTGTTGCCGGCTGCGTGGCGCAGGCCGAGGGCGAGGAAATCGCCCGTCGTGCCCCGGTCGTGGATCTCGTTTTCGGCCCCCAGGCCTATCATCGCCTGCCCGACATGCTGGCCAAGGCAGAGAGCCGTCGGCATATGCACCCGAGCCTTAAAAAGGCTGTGATCGACACCGATTTCCCTGAAGAAGACAAGTTCGCCCACCTTCCGGCGGCCAAGAAGGAAGCCACGATCGCCCGTGGCCTAACCGCCTTCCTCACCGTGCAGGAAGGCTGCGACAAGTTCTGTTCCTTCTGCGTCGTTCCCTATACGCGCGGTGCGGAAGTGTCCCGTCCCGTCGCGCAGGTGCTCGACGAAGCCCGCCGCCTTGTCGATGCGGGCGTCAAGGAAATCACCCTCCTCGGGCAGAACGTCAACGCCTATCATGGCGTCGATGCTGCCGGTCGCGATGTCGGTCTCGGTCAGCTCGCCTATCTCCTTGCAGAAATCCCCGGCCTTGAGCGGCTGCGCTATACGACCAGCCATCCGCGCGACATGGACGATGCGCTGATCGAAGCGCATCGCGATCTCGACCTCTTGATGCCCTATCTGCACCTGCCGGTGCAGTCGGGTTCGGACCGCATCCTGAAGGCCATGAATCGCAAGCATACGGCGGCCGAATATCTGGCGCTGATCGCCAGGATCAAGGCGGCGCGGCCGGACATGGCCCTGTCGGGCGACTTCATCGTCGGCTTCCCCGGCGAAACCGATCAGGATTTCGAGGATACGCTCACCATCATCCGCGAGACCGGCTACGCCTCGGCCTATTCCTTCAAATATTCGACCCGCCCCGGCACGCCGGGCGCCAAGCTCGACAATCAGGTCCCCGAAGAGGTCAAGACCGAGCGGCTCTATCGACTGCAGGAGCTGGTCAACAAGCAGACGGCGGACTTCCACGCCTCATGCGTCGGCAAGACTCTCCCGGTGCTGATCGAACGCGTCGGCCGTCAGGCCGGACAGGTGGGCGGTCGCTCGCCTTATCTCCAGGCGGTGCACCTCGAAGGATCCACCGATCTCATCGGCGCCATCCATCAGGTCGAGATCATCGGCACCTCGACCAATTCGCTGGTCGGGCGGCTGAAGCAGGCTGAGGCGGCTTAGGCCACCGCTCTCGCGACCATTTCGGGGTGAAGGGCAATCACCCGCACATAGGCGATGGCAAAGTCAGGCGCGGTGGCGCGCGCCTGCTCCCAATCCCGGAGCGTCCCCACCGGCACGCGGAAGCGCGCGGCAAACTCCGTCTGCGACAAGCCCAGCTTGGTTCGCGTCATGCGGATCAGGCGGGCCCGCTGTCCCCGGTCCATGGCTTCCACGGTGGTGTCGAAATCTTCGGCATCGGTTGGATCAGAAGTCAGCGCGATAGGCTCGTTCTTCACCTTTGTTACTCCTTCTCACCGACATGAACCTTGGGCGCTCATCGCGCCACACGAACACGCCGGTGAACAGCTTTCCATCCACCAGGCCAATAACCTTGAACCGTTCCTCACCATCGATCTCTCTGATGGAGGGGACGAAGAGATGGTTCTCGTCGGCGAAAATCCGGTCACCAAAAGCCAGAGACAATTGGTGTTTCTGGCGGTTGATTGCATCCTTGACCCGGTCAAAAGGATCTGGCGCCATGTGCCTTCACCATACGGGATTTCCGTATGGAGTGCAAAGGCAAATTGGTGCAGACGCGAAACCCATTTCGAGCTCGGCACGATGACCAATTTACTGGCCGGTAGCTGAAGCTGCCTAAACCTACCTGTCGACGGGGTCTGGACAACTCTCCCGGTCCGGTCGGCAGGCGAGGGGGTGGTATCCTATTGGCGATGCTGTCCAGGCATGGCTCCCCAGCAGCTGACAGCGGGCGAAATGCAGCGCAAACGCACTGTCGGCAGTGGTGCCATCAAGTACCATCCGGCCGTCGACTGCACGAGGCTGCATGTCGTTGCTGGCCACACCGACAATGAGGTGTTTTAGGAGGAGCCCCGCTATCGGGCAGGAACGCAGATTGTCATAGGCGGCCTGGGCCGTGCGCGCGTCTGGAAAGACGCCGCTGTCGTTTAGATGAGCGACGCTCGCTTCGGGCATTTCCGTTTCGCTAACAGGAAATGCTCCCCATATCCCGTCCTCGACCAGCGGCAGAAACCGCGCTGGAGTTTCGGCTCTGACCTTCGCGGCGAGTGTGGAAAGCTCCTCGTCTTTGCCATTTGAAATCGCATCCGCCAGAGACTGGGATAGGGACAGCAGGTCTTCATAGGCCCTGTCTTTGGCGATGAAGACCTCCCAATCGTCGTCGGCGCCAAGGGCGAAAGACGGGGAGATGCCAAAAAGGAATACAACCAGGGCTATCAGTCGATACATGGATCGGTCTCCTCTGGTGAGAGGAGCCAATCTTGGCGGGCTGGAGCGCGATTGCAAGCCATTGCGATAGATTGCAAGGGCCGCCGCCATCTCGCGCCCGACAGCTAGTGACGGTGTGATTGTCACTATTTATCTACAGACATGCGACCCAAAACCGCCTAGCGTCGTTTCCTGTCAGACCCGGCACAGGGCCGGGTCCTTTGGAGCCGAGAAAGCTTGAGCAGGCACTTGCCACCGACCGCAGATAACGCCCTCGCATCGCAACTCGAACTCGCTTTTGATGACAATCGCCTGGCGGCCCAGCTCTATGGCGATTTCGACCAGAACCTCGCCCTGATCGAACAGCGTCTTGCCGTGACGGCCACGCCGCGCGGCAATCATGTTCTCTTGAAGGGTGCAGCGTCCAGAGTCGATCAGGCGCGTCGCGTGCTCGAATCCCTTTATGCCAATCTCGAGGAGGGCCGCGGCGCCGACATCGCCGATGTCGATGCGGTCATCCGCATGATCGAGACCGAGGACAGCCAGCTGACGCTGCCGACCCTGGAGCGCAAGGGCAAGGTGCGCATGGCCCAGATCGCCACGCGCAAATCGACCATTGTTGCCCGCACCCCGGCGCAGGACGCCTATATGCGCGCCATGGAGCGGAGCGAACTGGTCTTTGGCGTTGGCCCGGCCGGTACCGGCAAGACCTATCTGGCCGTGGCCCATGCCGCTTCATTGCTGGAACGCGGCGACATCAACCGCATTATCCTTTCCCGCCCGGCCGTCGAAGCCGGCGAACGCCTTGGCTTTCTACCCGGCGACATGAAGGAAAAAGTCGATCCCTATCTCCGCCCGCTCTATGACGCGCTATACGACATGATGAAGCCCGAAAATGTCGAGCGCTGCATCGCGTCGGGGATCATCGAGGTCGCCCCGCTGGCCTTCATGCGCGGCCGTACGCTGTCCAATGCCGTTGTCATTCTCGACGAAGCGCAGAACACCACATCCATGCAGATGAAGATGTTCCTCACCCGTCTTGGCGAAAACTCGAAAATGATCGTCACCGGCGACCCGACCCAGGTCGATCTGCCGCGCGGCGAAAAATCGGGGCTCGTCGAAGCCATCGGTCTTCTCGATGGGGTCGAAGGCGTTCACATTAGCCGCTTCAACGATAAGGACGTGGTGCGCCATGCGCTTGTCGGGCGGATCGTGCGGGCCTATGAAGCGGATACCGCGCGGCGCCTCGCCCAGAAGGACGTGGACAAGGAAGGTCTC
>JAAZLP010000407.1 GCA_012799265.1 Phyllobacteriaceae bacterium
GCGCAGGCCATAGCCGGTGGCGCAGCATTGTTTTTATACGTCCCGCCTGCCATCATCATTTTCCAGGCGATCCTGGCGATCTTGTTGGCCAGCGCCACGGCCACGAGCTTCGGCGGTTTGCGCTTGAGCAACTCGATGAGCCAGGGCGAGGCATTCCTGCCTTTGCCTGCTCTCACCTGTCGAAGCAGCGAAGTCGCGCCCACGACCAATGTCTTGCGCAAGGTCTCGTCGCCAGCTCGCGTAATGACACCGTGCCTGACCTTGCCGGCTGTCGAGTGATCTCTGGGCGTCAGGCCCATCCAAGCGGCAAACTGCCTTCCCGATACAAACTGCTCCGGTGCCGGCGCTTTCATCACCCAGAAGTTCGACAGTTCGGGGCTGATTTTGAGGATGGTGGCGGCGCTGCTTTGAGCAATATCAACGAGTTAGGATGGCCTTTGGGGTGCTTTCCGTAGGTTTTTGTTGTGGCACGCCATCTGGACATTCTTGTTGTGAGGCGCGGATTTTGTAGATATTCGTTGCGGCATGTACACAAAGATCACTCAGTCCGGCGGTCGCCGATACCTGCAGCTCGTTGACGGCTTCCGTGATGAGAACGGAAAGGTGCGCCATCGCGTGGTGGCGAACCTCGGGCGGATTGACGACCTCACGCCCCAGAAGCTCGATCCGCTGATCAACGGGCTGAACCGCGCCCTCGGCAGAGCCCACAACACCTCCAGTGAAGTCATATCGGAAACCGCGCTCAGCTTCGGCGATGTCTTTGCTCTGCACGAGCTGTGGAAAGAGCTCGGGTTCGATCGTGCGCTCGGCCGCGCCCTACGCTCGGGGCGGCGCAAGATCGATGTCGAGGCGCTGATCCGCGCCATGGTCTTCAACCGCCTTTGCGCGCCAGACTCCAAGCTCGGCTGCCTGCGTTGGCTCGAGACCGTCGCCATGCCGGACATGCCGGGCGAGGTGACCCATCAGCACCTGCTGCGCGCGATGGACGCGCTGATGGATCACGCCGAACTCGTCGAGGCCGAACTTGCGCGCCAGATCAGACCCTTGGTCGACCACGACCTCGCGGTCATCTTCTATGACCTGACCACCGTGCGCATCCACGGCGAGGGTGCGGTCGGGGACGATCTGCGCGCCTTCGGAATGAACAAGGAGACCGGCGGCATCGCCCGGCAGTTCGTCCTGGGTGTCGTGCAGACAGCCGAAGGCTTGCCGCTCATGCATACGGTCCACGCCGGCAATGTCGCCGAGACAAAGACCCTGCAGGCGATGCTCACCACCGTGCTGCAGCGCTTCCCGGTGCGGCGCGTGGTGCTGGTCGCGGACCGCGGGCTGCTGAGCATGGACAATATCGGCGAACTCACTGCGCTGGCCGCGCAGGGCGGCCGCTCCCTCGAGTTCGTCCTGGCGGTGCCTGCGCGGCGCTACAGCGAGCTGGCCGAGACCTTTCGGCACCTCACTTTCTCGGGCGAAGGCCTCGCCGAGGCCCGCTTCGCCGGGCAACGGCTGATCGTAGCGCATGACCCCGTGCGGGCGGACGCGCAATCGGCCAGGCGCCGCGCGCGCATCGCCGAGCTCGAAGCCATGGCCGAGAAGATGGTCACCAGGCTTGACGCACAGGATGCCGGCGAAACGGCCCGTGGCCGCCGGGCCTCGGACCGGGGAGCCTACAGCCGGTTCACCCGTGCGGTGGGCGAGGCGGAACTCACGCGCTTCATCAAGGCCGATTACACCGCCGAGCGCTTCAGCTGGGCACTGGACGAGGAGGCCATCGCCGCGGCCGAACTGTTCGACGGAAAGCTCGCCCTGCTGACCAATGCGCCGGACCTGACCCCGGCAGAGGCAGTGCGCCGCTACAAGGCCCTGGCGGATATCGAGCGCGGCTTCCGCGTGCTCAAGTCCGACATCGAGATCGCGCCGGTCCACCATCGCCTGCCAGACCGCATCCGGGCGCACGCCCTCATCTGCTTCCTTGCCCTGGTGCTCTACCGCGTCATGCGCATGCGTCTGAAGGCGAAGGGCAACGCTACCAGCCCGAAGACCGCCCTCGAGCTGCTGGCGCGCATTCAAAAGCATACCACCCATATCGGCCCTCAGACCTTCTCCGGGATCTCCAATCCGCAACCAGAACAGCTGAACCTCTTTGACGCCCTGGACGTGAAGCGTCCCTGACTGTTGCCATGTTGTGGCAAAATCGCCCATTAGAGCGCAATGAAAACATGTACTTAGCGTTTTAGCTGTCGAAGATGGGGAGGCCAAACATCAGCACCGACAGTCCTGAGGACAAAAAGACGGTGGCATAAAGCGTGGCCGAGCGGAAATTGAAGGTGCTGTCGAGGATCAGCGCGCCAAGGCCCTTATCCGCACCCACCCATTCACCGACGATGGCCCCGATCACACAGGTGGTGGCCGCGATCTTCAGCGCCGAGAACAGGAAGGGCAGCGAGGAGGGCAGGCGGATCTTCCAGAAAACTTCTGACTTTGAGGCCGAGAGAATACGCGCCAGTTCCAGCGCCTGGGGGCTGACCGACTGCAGGCCCCGCACCATATTCACCAGCGTCGGGAAGAAACAGATCAGCGCCGCGATCACCACTTTGGCGGTCAACCCTGCGCCAAAGATCAGCACCAGGATGGGCGCCATGGCCAGCACCGGAATGGTGTTGACAAAAACCGCGATGGGAAAGAAAGCCCGCTCTGCGGTGCGCGAATGCACGAA